>DYKW01000077.1 GCA_020722405.1 Anaerolinea thermophila | reverse complement strand
TAGATTTTCATGTCTGGTGGTGAAAATTATTTTTCATGGCGACTTCTCAAAAAAAGGAAACCATAGCGCAATAAAAATCTCACCACGAAGGCTCAAAAGCACGCAGAAAAGGTTAAAGGCTTTGTGTTTTGGTGACTTCGTGGTAAAAAACACTAAGCGTCCCCAAGTTATCGAGATGATACGCTCTTTCCAGGTTAACGCAAAACGAAAACGCCTTCACCTTGTTGTAGACACACAAGGCAAAGGCGCACGCATTGTCAATTACTGTGAGGGGTGCAGCACGACAACGTCCTGGAACATGGCGACATTATACCATTTTTTTTGACGCGCCTTGTCATCCAACAGTGTGGGGCCGTCTCCCCTAGCCAACACGCGGCATCTACCAATTACGGCTATGCTCCGCCACTGGTGTAAGCGTCTGGCGAGTCAGGCGTCTGACCGGAGGGATCCCAAACATACACCCAATCCCCTTCTTGTGCCCAGTTGAAAACCCAATGCGCATCGGCCAGCGACATATTGACGCAACCATGCGAACGAGGGTAACCAAACCCGTTATGCCAGTAGGTGCCATGCAAGGAGCGCGCCTCGTCAAAATACATCGTCCAGGGCACATCCTCCAGGTAGTAGTAGTCGGAGCGGTCGGCTTCGAAAACACCGCGCATGGTTTCGGTCTCCAGGCGGGCATAAATCTGGAATAAACCGGGACGCGTCCAGTACGGGGCGACACCGGTCGCCACCAAGGTAGCAAAACGCAGTTGCCCATTCTCGTACACTGAAAGGGTCTGCTGCTCCAGGTTGACTTCAACCCAGCGCCCGTTGTCCACGCCCGCAGGGGGCACAGGGTTGACGTGCACCACACCCACCAAGCAACCTTCCACCCAGCGGTCAGGGCCAATCAACAGCCAGGTCACGCCGTCCACTGTTTGGCGGTTGTATACCTGCACCACTTCATAACGGTACAACGTCTTATCTGGCAAAGGCTCCCCACCTACGCCCGGCGTACGCTGCGGTACGGCGGTCTGCAACACCCAGCCAAAATCGTTGTGTGGCGTAGCCATAAAGATTAACCCGCTGAAACGACCTGGAGAAATGCGACTAACGTCGTTGGCCGTCATCCATTGATCAGGGGCCACCATGTAATATCGTTTGCCATCCTCCACAACCTGATCCTGGTAGGAAATGTAAGTCAGCCCACGTGGCCCAACTTCTAGCCTTCTGACAGCGCGTTTGGCGGCTTCTTTGCGAGCATCCTCTAAGGAAGCATACACCGGTGCCTGCGCTGTACGCACGAGCCCATACAGGTAAGGCACGTATGCCAGATCGGCACTTACCGAAATGGCAGGCAGGGGACGCAGTGGCAGATGAATACCCTGTGCAGCCAGGCGCGCCTGGTACGCCGCCGGGCCGGCCAATAAACAATTGCTGTTCACCGGGCGTTGCATTCCTTGCGGAAGACAGAGTACTGCCCCTTGATACGGCTCCCCAGGTATGTTTTCCGCCGCGTACCCGGCGGGCGCATATCCAACAAGCAACAAAAGCAACAGTTCGAATACAAAACCGATTTTGATCTTAGTTTGGAATGACATCGGCAAAAACACCTCTAAAATTTTCGTACCACTCAAGGTGACACGTGAAAGTTCGTATCAAAAGTATGCTGAATTATACCAGTACGCAGAATGCGAAATGCAGAATGCAAAACTACCCAACTACCTAACTACCTACCTAACTACCTAACTACCCGACTACGCGACCTGAAACGCAATTTTCTTTGCGGCTCTGCGTCTTGGCGTTAAAATAGCAACCCGGACTCTGGCGTTTTCTTATTCGCCCCGCAAATTTACATGGTTTTTGGCCGGAGAGCGATTGAAAAATCTGCGTCATCGTCCCCGTAGGGTGAATCTGTGCCATCTGTGGATTAATATCGGCTATCCATCGGTTTCGCCAGACACCAGTCCATGAGATCCGCTCAATTCGTGTCGATAGTTTTGCGTTGTGAAACGAGCATCACGTAGGCAGTTACGGAATAACTACACAACACCCTCAAGTATCTGTGGAAAACGGTTCCTAAAGTTGGTAGATAATGGCGTTTTTTACTTACAAGTGCCTTGACACATTGCCTTGCCTATGCTACATTATGGAAGTGTTTAAGGGGAGCGCCCATGCGCTTTTCGTTAAAAAGTGACCATAACGCACCATACGATTCAACATTCGTAGGAGAGATGAACCTTGACTAAATCTCGTTCCCAACTCATGGTTGAACGCTTGCGTGATTTGCAAGCATCATCCCCCGATATCGAGGCATCTGCAATTGTCAGTGTAGATGGACTAAGCATCGCATCCGCCTTGCCACAAGGCGTAGAAGAAGACCGCGTATCGGCTATGTCTGCGGCTATGCTTTCCCTGGGCGAACGTATTGCAACGGAACTGGGACGCGGCGCGCTCGATCAGGTTTATATCAAAGGTGAGCAAGGCTACGTCATCCTGATGTCTGTTGGAGAAGAGGCCGTATTGACGGCCTTGGCCCGTGAACAAGCCAAATTAGGGTTGATTTTCCTGGATATGCGACGGGCCACCGAGGACCTTTCCAAACTCATCTAGTCCCCATTTCAGCCTCACATCCCTTATCAACTCTCTTCTCGGTGACTCTATTATGGAACCTATCCCAAAGAGCGGACTATACTACGCCAATAAATTTGCTCGCATTACCCTGGACGCGCTCGAAGAAGTCATGGGTAAAAATGGTCTCAATGCCATTCTCAATCTGGCACACCTGAACGAACTAATCAACAACTACCCCCCTGACAATCTCGAAAAAGAATTCGACTTTGCAGATTTTTCAGCGCTTAACCTGGCCTTGGAAGAAATGTATGGCCCACGCGGTGGTCGAGGCCTGGCCTTACGCGCTGGACGCGCCACCTTTGCCGATTCCTTACGCAACTTCGGTGCACTCGCCGGTGCAGGCGATTTAGCCTTCAAAGTACTCCCCCTACAGGCCAAAATGCGCATCGGCCTGCCTGCGATGGCTAAAATTTTCAGCCAGGTCAGTGACCAACGCACAACCGTGGAAGAGAAAGATGACGTCTTCGTGTACACCATCCACGAATGCCCGGTATGCTATGGACGGCATGATTCAGATAAACCGGTATGCTTCATTGCCGTAGGACTGCTGCAAGAGAGTCTCAAATGGCTATCGGGCGGCAGTGAATTTCGTGTCAATGAATCACGCTGTAAAGCTATGAATGACGACGTCTGTGAGTTTATTATCCAAAAAACGCCCATAAAATAAAAAGAGAGCTTATCGTGGACGAGAGAAAGTACACTATTCTGGTTGTAGAAGATGACCTTGATGTGGCGGAAATGCTCAATGCTTATTTCCGCGTGCAGGGATATGATGTTCTGACAGTCAATTGGGGTGAGGATGCAGTACGCTCCTGCCGCGCAAACCACCCCGATGTAGTTATCCTCGATATCCGCCTACCAGACATCGATGGCTATGAAGTCGCCCGTCAATTACGCAGCAATCGGCGCACCGAAAATATTCCCATCATCTTCTTAACCGAAAAACGCTCTCGTAACGACCGCCTTCAAGGTCTAGAACTAGGGGCGGATGATTACATCACCAAGCCCTTTGATGTCCAGGAACTACGCCTGCGCGTTCGCAACTCATTACGTCGTGTGTCTCAGGGTTCGCTCAACAATCCAGTCACCAACCTACCCGAAGGCTCGTTGGTAGAAGAGCAACTTCAAGCCTGCCTGAATAAACACCAGTGGGCCCTGTTGATCGTCTCCTTGAAAAACCTGGAACATTTTAGAGAAAGATATGGCTTTGTCGCCTCCGACGACGTACTGCGCGCCATTAGTTTAATGGTTACCAATTCATTGCGCGAATCCGGCTCACCCAACGACTTTGTTGGTCATTTGGGCCCAACGGAATTAGTGATCGTCACCACCGACACCCATGCCGATACAGTGAAAGAACGCATTGATTCACGTTTAAAACAATCCCTTGAATATTTTTACCCACTTAAAGACCGAGGCACCCAATTGGGGGACCGTCAACTTGAGGTACATATTGGGAAATTAAGTGCATCACAGGGCCCATTTGCCGATTTAGACGACCTAAAGACCAGACTGCTACGTCAGCGATAATTTTGAATGCCCTGACTATCGTCATCCCCACATATAACGAAGCGGAGAACCTACCTAAATTGGTCTCCGCTTTATTTCCTTTACCCATCACAGATTTACATATTTTGATCGTAGATGACAACAGCCCCGATGGTACGGGGGAAGTGGCCGAAACCTTAGCCCGCCAACATCCTGGGAAAATGCACATCTTACATCGCAGCGGCAAACTCGGCCTGGGGACAGCCTACATCCAGGGTTTTCAAATGGCACTGGCAAATGGTGCCCAAGCCATCGGGCAAATGGACGCCGATTTTTCCCACCCCGTCGAAAAAATCCCAGAACTGTACGCCGCCCTGCAAACCTGCGATGTCGCGCTCGGCTCACGCTATATCCCCGGCGGCGAATTGGACAAACGCTGGCCCTTATGGCGTAAAGCCCTCTCGGCATTTGGCAATTGGTACGCCCGCACCATTTTGCACCTGTCGGTACGCGATGTCACCGGCGGCTTTCGCATCTGGCGACGGGAAACATTATCGGCCATGCCGCTGGAACGTGTCCGTTCGAACGGGTACGCCTTCCAGGTAGAGATAACTTACTTGGCATCCAAACTAGGCTTTGAATTCCAGGAGATTCCGTTCTACTTTGCCGACCGAAAATGGGGACAATCTAAAATGTCTTTCGCCATCCAACGCGAGGCGGCCATCCGGGTATGGCAACTACGCCGACAATATCGCGACCTGAAGGCTCTCCGCTAGGCTTCTCCCTCCTCCGTTTTACACACCGCCACCAATCGCTGCCAGGCTTCCCAATCCAGCATTTGGGCGCGCATCTGCGGGTCTATGCCGGCACGTTGTAAGCGCGCCATGGCTTGCGCTTTCGACCAACGCATCCCACCGGAAAGTGTGTTCACCAACGTCTTACGCTTTTGAGAAAAAGCCGCTTTTGCCAACTGAAAAAACAAAGGGATATCTGATTGTGGCAGGCGCGGCTGCGCGCTGATGTCTACACGCACCACAGCAGAATTTACCTTCGGGGGCGGGTAGAATGCCCCGGCCGGTATGTGCGCCACAATGCGTGGCTCGCCATACACCTGCACGCCCAGCGCCAGGAGATTCATCTTCCCTGGTTGGGCGCAAATGCGCTGCGCTACCTCCTGTTGCACCGTCAGCACAACGCGCCGTGGCCGCGGCCGCACCGAGAGCAAGTGTCGAAAAACCGCCGAAGTGATGTAATACGGGATGTTCGCAACCACCAGATAATCATCTTGGGGCATCAACGCTGCGGGGTCTATCTGCAAAATATCACCACTTACAATCTCAAGATTCGATGCCTGCGCCAACGTCTCGTGCAAGGCGGGCAGTAGACGGATATCCAGTTCAACGGCCACTACCCGCCGCGCCGCCAACACCAGGTGACGCGTCAAACTCCCCAACCCGGGCCCAATCTCCAACACCACATGCTGGGGTGCGATTTCTGCGGCTGCCACGATGCGCCGCAAAGCGACTTCGTCAACCAAAAAGTTCTGGCCCAGACGACGGTCGGGATGCAGTCCATGCCGCTGCAAAATCTCGGCTATGCGCAAAGGGGGCATGTTTACGGAATCAGCCATGTCAAATCCTGCGGCGGCGGCCATAGATAGTACACTGTAACCGTCTGATGCCAGGGCTCAAAATTGCCCTCTTCGAAACCTAAATCAAGCCATTCTCGCCCCGGCATACCGGACCCAATATCGGCTACCGTCCCGATGCCATAGCCGGACACGTACACTTGCGAACCGGCCAGGGCAGCATACATGCGACGCGTTACTGCCACCAATCCCTTGCGCAGGCGCTGGCCGCTAGCCGTAGTATCGTGACAATAATTCGGGATGCCCAATCGGCAGGGGGAATACGAAGTCACATACACCTGCTCCGCCCGCCAATAAGTCAGCGTGCCTTCAGGGGTATTCACCGTATGCTGCACAGCCAACGTGCCGTATCCCACAATGCGTGCCTGAGGTTCTTGTGCCAGATAGGTATCTTCCACCGTGCGCGCCACTTCCACCTCGTCTTCCAGGCGCACGCGTATACGCTGGGCTTGTACGCCGTATTGCCCGGCCTGCAAAATCCGGATTTCCCCAATTTCCACCTCCGGCAGGGGCTGATACTGCACCTCGAAGGGTATCGGCGTTTGTTCTACCAGGGCATCTTCCCGCACCCGCACCAACAGGATCTTTCCATCGTCGGGCAACGGCGCATCGAGCGGCGGGAGGGTGTAATCTAATCCTTGTGCCGGCAGACCGACTTGCGCTAGCGCATCCCCAACATTCTCCGCCGTCACGCGTCCGGAAACCACCCCGTAGTGCGTTTGGACTTGGATTTCGCGGGACGGCTGCCACCCTAAGGTTTCCCCCGAACCCGAGGGGAGAGCATCCGGCGCGGGCTTGAAGGTGTCCCCGTTAAACAGAGGGAAGCCGGCGCCCCATAGGGCGTCCGTTAACCCCGCGGCGGCCCGGTAGATTCGCCGCGTCCCCTCGGGGGTGTGCACCACCCACAGGGAAGCCGGCCCCACCTGAAGGGCATGTGTACCCTTCTCCGGGAGCGGAAAATCTGCGGGGCGTGGCACACCATCCACCCATAATTTATCCCCCGGGAACAATCGTATGCCGGCCTCCAAGGCGATGTTGCCCACAATGCGCTGGCGGGTAAAGTGCCATTTGGGTGACTCCCCCTGCAACCATACGGGCTGCGCGCGGCGCACGAAAATTTGTCCGGTCAGGGGAGAATCCGGTGGGGGGAAAACCGCATCTTCGGGACGTACCCATACGCCGGCGCGGGCCAACAGATCGGCCACGCTGCCCGGCCAGGTGCGCAAGGAGATCGGTTTTTCATCTACCCACACGGTAACCGGACGAAACAGGTGCATTCCAAGCAGGAGACTGCCGATAACACATAACCCCAAGGACAACCAGCGCAGCGTGCTCACTTTCATAGGTCAAATTGTACCAGCGATAAAACAAAACAGCGCAGATGTCATCCATCCACGCTGACGAGCAAAAGAAATCCGGGTAGGCTACCCGACAACACCCAGAGAAACCTCCCTACCGTTGCTTCCTCTCGGACCTGGCGGGGTTCAGGAAGCCTCTGCCGCGTCGGACCCACCCGGACAGGGCGGCATTATACCGCAAGACCGGCAAAATGCCAATAGCAAAACGCGCCCATATATGCGCTGGGAAAAATTTCAGGCCAACAATTACGCTTCAGGATTCGATTGTTGACGAGAAGCGATCCACGCGCCAATGACAATCAACACCAGCATGGCAGCGCCAATGATGATATTGATGCTGCCGCCCTGAGATTCGACGAGGTAGGATGTGGTAGAACCTGCATCCGGCAATCGGCTTGCACCGGCCACTGCAAACACCTGCCCCCACAGTGCAATAGTGACCAACACGACAAATACCGATGTCAACACCCCACCCCAAGCGTATGCTGCTTTTTTCTCTAGCATATTCCATGTCCTTACAAAATTGTCAGGTTGCAAGCAAAGTTTACCATAATTGCGCGCTTTCTGCAAAATCATTGGGGGATGGTTCATTTTCCGCCGGAAGATTTACCCCCTCGGCGACTCCCCCAAATTGGGAAAGTGATCGGGGGTGGGGGTGCATCTTCCCCCCCCTTCCCTGAGGGCTATCTATTACCCATATCTTTTGGTGTATCTGTTTACCGCAGAGCCCGCGGAGAACGCAGAGAATCTGGAAAGTCATTCACCACCCGGCGAATGCCATCCTTCAGGCCCCTGACATTGAAGTTGATCAGCAAGCCCACCTTGCAACCAGAAAGATTCAGGTA
>DYKW01000253.1 GCA_020722405.1 Anaerolinea thermophila | reverse complement strand
TTTCCCGTTCTGTCATCTCAGCGCTCTCTGCGTTCTCGGCGGTAAACAAATACTAAAAAACGGTGCCGTGGGGGCTGGCCGCGGGCGCTCCCTACGGCACCACTACATCAGCGGCCCATTGCGAGATTTGCGTCTCAGAAGCCGGTTCCCCTTGCGTTGCCGCCCAGGCCAAAAATTCCACGTTGCCCTTTGGCCCGAGCACCGGTGAGCGCGCCAGACCGCGCACCACAAAGCCGTGCTGTTGTGCGAAGGTCAGCACTTCCAGGAGTACCCGGCGATGAACTTCGAAATCACGGATAACGCCTTTCCCACGCGCTACCTCCCGCCGCCCGGCCTCGAACTGGGGCTTGACGAGAAAGACGCCTTCCCCCGGCAGCCTCTCGTCGAACCAACCGCGCACTACCGGCAGCAAAATCTTCAGCGAGATGAAAGAAGCGTCAATCGTCACTAGCGAGACCGGTTCCGGCAGCGCGGTCACATAGCGGGCATTGGTGCTTTCCATCACCACCACGCGTGGATCGTTGCGCAATTTCCAATCCAGAATGCCTTTGCCAACATCGATAGCGTATACTTTGGCGGCGCCATGCTGCAACAAGCAATCGGTAAAACCACCGGTCGACGCACCGACATCGGCACATATCCGCCCCTGTACCTGGATAGGAAAACGCTCCAATGCGGCCTGCAATTTCTCACCGCCGCGTGATACAAAGCGTGCGCCCTGGTCGATGATTATCTTGGCCTGGGGAGATACTTTGGTGGCCGGTTTAATGACCACCTGCCCATCCACGCGCACTTGCCCGGCCATAATGAGCGCCTGCGCTTTTGCGCGGCTGAGCGTCAGGTTGTGCGTCACCAGCAGCGCGTCGAGACGAAGTTTTTCACTCATGTTTTGCTATTCATGCCTTCAAGGGTATCCTCTCAATAATTTGGGGAGAGCGGCATACCGTCCCGCGAAGTACCCGCAGGGTGAAGGTTTGAGCGGTTCAACCAGTTTTTTGAAGAAACCTTCGGGACGTTTCCCCTTCTTTTGAGATGATACCCTTCAAGGTTACAGAAAAGGCTCAAAGAGCACAATTTTTCTCTTGTAATGACCAAAGCATAGCACACCCACAGGCCAAATGCAAGTGGGTAAACAACCTTTCGCCCCTACCGCCGAAAAATCTTTCGCCCCTACAACCCAATTGCAAAATGCAAAATGCAAAATGTGAAGTGTGAAGTGTGAAGTGTGAAGTGTGAAGTG
>DYKW01000076.1 GCA_020722405.1 Anaerolinea thermophila | reverse complement strand
TTTCCCGTTCTGTCATCTCAGCGCTCTCTGCGTTCTCGGCAGTAAACAAATACGAATTTAGCACGCTCAGGCAGGCTGCCAGCGTTTGAATACCAAACAAGCGTTCTGCCCCCCCAGGCCGAAAGAATTGCTTAAGGCCCAGGTCATACTATGGCGACGTGCCCGGTTGGGGACATAATCCAGGTCACACTGCGGGTCGGGGGTTTCATAGTTGATGGTTGGAGGAATCACTTGCTCGCGCAAACCGAGTGCGCAGGCGATGGCTTCCAGCGCCCCCGCGGCGCCCAGGGCGTGCCCAAGCATGGATTTGATGGCGCTGATTGGGATGTGGTAGGCATCTTCTCCAAACAAGGCTTTGATGACCTGTGTTTCGGAAAGATCGTTAAGCGGTGTAGAGGTGCCGTGCGCGCTGATGTAATCTATGTTTTTAGGAGAAATTCCCGCATCCTGCAAGGCGGCTTGCATGGCTTGAATGCGACCGTATCCGCTAGGCTCAGGCGCTGAGATGTGATAGGCATCGTTGGAAGCGGCATGACCGACAAGCTCAGCGTAAATAGGGGCATTGCGTGCCAGGGCATGTTCCAGGGTTTCCAATACCAACACACCAGCCCCTTCAGAGAAGACAAATCCTTCGCGATCGGCATCGAAGGGACGCGAGGCGCGCTGCGGCGCATCATTGTACCGCACCGGCAAGGCGCGCATGGCACAGAAACCGGCAATGGTGTAGTCTTGTAACAATCCCTCTGTGCCGCCGGTAATAACAACATCCAATCGGCCGGCGCGTATCAGGTCAACTGCCAGACCGATAGCCTGAGTGCTTGAGGCACAGGAGGTTGTCAAGGTCACATTCGTGCCGGTGAAGCCTGTGATCTGGGCGATGAGAAAAGCCGACAGGTTGGGGATGGCCCCTGGCAGAACGAACGGGCTGAGGCGGTTGGGGCCACGTTTGTGCAGAACTTCAACCCCATTGGTGACCATTTCAAGCCCGCCCATTGCGGTTCCCAAAACCACGCCGCCGCGCATGCTGTCGGCGAGGGGTAAATCCAATCGGGCATCCTGTAGGGCTTGCTGAGTCGCACCCAAAGCCATCTGCGCCGCGCGCGGTAAGCGACGCACTTCTTTGGCGGATAAAAGGTCGCCGGAGTCAAAGTCGGTCACTTCTCCGGCAATCTGGCAGGGCAAGTTGCTGGCATCGAAGCGGGTGATGCGCTGAATGCCCGAGCGCCCGGCCAGCAGCCCCTCCCAGAACGTTGTCAACGCGGAGCCCAGCGGACTGACAACACCCATGCCGGTAATCACAATGCGTGGTCTCATACGGACTCCCTTTGTTTCAGGTTTGCTAGTTGCTCCTGGATGGCGCTCCCTACGGCTTCCAGGAGGTGCCCCTGGACGGCCTGGCGGGTAGTGTGGATGGCGCTTACAATGGCATGCGCATTGGAGCGCCCGTGCCCAATGAAAACCAGGCCGTTCACACCCAACAGCGGTGCTGCACCTACTTCATGAGGGTCTAGCGTCTTCTTGAGGGCATCGAAGGCCGGTTTTGCCAGCAAAGCTCCCAATTTGGTACGGGGACTACTCATCAAGTGCTCCTTGATCAGATCAGTCATCAATTTGGCTACGGCCTCGCTGGATTTGAGCATCACGTTGCCGGTGAAACCATCCGTCACCGCCACGTCTACGGCGCCGCCGAAGAGTTCTTTGCCCTCCACATTGCCGATGAAATTCAAGCCGCTGGCTTCCAGCAACGGGAAGGCGCCTTTGACCAGATCATTGCCTTTGCCGGGTTCCTCGCCATTTGAAATCAGGCCAACCCGTGGGTTGTCAACTCCTAAGGCCAATTTGGCATATACGCTGCCCATGGCTGCAAATTGAAGGAGATGTTCTGGGGTACATTCGGGGTTGGCACCGATATCCAGCACCACGCAGTAACCACCATGTACGGGAAAGAGCGTTGTCAGGCCAGGGCGTTCTACGCCGGGCAATAACCCTAGCCGAAAGTAAGCCGTGCTAAGGATACCGCCCGTGTTTCCGGCGCTGACAAAAGCATCCGCCTCACCGCGCTTGACCAGTTCCATGCCAATAGCCATGGAAGTTTGTGAGTCCTTGCGTTTGGCCTTGAGCGCCAGAGTCAAGCCTTTGTCTTGCATGGTGATGGCATCTGCAGCGTGGACGAGCGTCACGCGCGGATGTGCGCCACCAAAACGGGGCAGAAGTTCCCTCACACGGGATTCGTCGCCAACCAGCAGGACGTGAACATCCTCCCAACGGCGGACGGCGGTCAATGCACCTTCAACTTCGGGTAACGGGCAGGTGTCGCTGCCCATAGCGTCGAGTACGAGTTTCATGGTTCCTCCGGAAAGTGGTGGTGTCTTACAGGACTGAAATGAAGAGGCTCTTTGGGATTTTCCGTGATGCGTCCTCATATCTGGCACTACGCCGTAGGGCGGAATTAATTCCGCCCTACATCTAGCGGCGCGCCACGCCAATTCCCAATGAACCAATGAAGACTACCTGTGTGTATCTGATCTGAAAATAGATTTTCATGTCTGGTGGTGAAAATTATTTTTCATGGTGACTTCTCAAAAAACGAGGAAGGTGATCCGTATGCTGTGGCATCGCGAAGGGCACAGAGATTGTTTCTCTCAGAGATTCTCTGCGGTTCAGCGAAAATGGTCGCCGTTAACCCTGATATATCGAGAAGATATGGGTATTCTAACAAAAAGCACGAGAATCCTGAAATGTGCTTGACAGAAGAGAACAACTGATTATAATACCTGTGCTTTTGCGCTGGTGCTGGAATTGGCAGACAGGCATGGTTGAGGGCCATGTGCCCCTAGGGCGTGCGGGTTCAACTCCCGCCCAGCGCACTCAAAAAGCCGCCAAAATGGCGGCTTTTTTCATTTTGGGGGCAGAATAGAGGATGGGTCATGCTTCGATAGACATCCGAAGCATTCCCAATGAGACGATTAGCGCTCGCGACCGGCGGAAAGACGGCGTTCTAGTGCCTGCACCAACAAGGAGAGCACCACTGTCATACTCAGATACAAGATGGAGATGGTAACGTACGCCTCTCGGAAGCGGAAGGTGCTGCCGGCATACAGGCGGGCTGTCTGGGTGATATCGCGTACGGCCAATACGGAAACCAGCGAAGAATCTTTGACCATAGCCACGAAATCATTTGCCAGGGCGGGCAGCACGTTGCGTATGGCTTGCGGCAAGATGATAAAACGCATCGCCTGAAACTGGGTCATCCCCAATGAACGGGCGGCCTCGGTTTGTCCGCTACCGATAGATTGAATGCCAGCCCGAAAGATCTCGGCCAAGAAGGCGCCGTAAGTCACGGCCAGGGCGACTACAGCACGATTCTCCATCGAAATGGCTTGAATATCCAGGTTGGCAATTCCCAGGCCGTTAACCAAATCGAGGACGGTTGGCACCCCCACAAAAGCAATGAAAAAGATGAGCACCAGCATGGGAATACCGCGCACAAACTCAATGTACAGGCGCGCCAGATTATTGAAAAACACGTTTTTGGAAAGTCGCCCTATCCCGGCTAGCAATCCTAAAATCAGGGCAGAGCCGTAAGAAGTCAACGAGATGTTGACTGTCATCATAATGCCGGGCTTGATGAAGTTGAAGGCTTCGTTGTAATTTGTGTTTGTAATAATGATGTAGGCTGCAGATAGGGCGATCAAGAGCAACCCAAGAAACCACCAGGAAAAGCGTTGCAGACGCGCGCCCAAGCGATTTTCATCATCCGGCGGGGTGAGTAACGGCCCCATCGGCTCCAAGGAAAGGTGTTCCATCACATTCTGCTCCCATCGTTAAAGATGCGTTGCTTTTTCATGTATAGAACTGGACTCTGGCGTTTTCTTATTCGACCGCAAAATTACATGGTTTTTCGCCGTAAAGTGACTTAAAAAATCTGTGTAATCTGCGCCATCTGTGGACTATTTCGGCTATCTGCCGGTTTCGCCAGACTCCAGTCTCTAGGACCCTTAAGAGACAATGGTGGGGATAAGCACTCCCCACCATTGTGGTGTATTTTTTAGCCTGCGAAATCCGGGCCAAAGTACTTTTTGTTGACTGTATCCAGGAAGCCGTCATCCATCATAGATTGGAGTGCGGCATCCACCGCTTCGCGTACGTCGCTACCTTTGGGGTAGATGAAGCCGAGTTGGTCACTGGAGAGCGAATCGCCTACCAGTTTGAGTTTATCGGCGTTCTCACCCACATAGCCCTGACCGGCCACCTCGTCCATGATGACGGCATCGATATCACCGGCGATGAGCGCCTGAACGGCGAAGGGGAATTGCTCGAAGGCCTGAATGCGGTCTTCAGGCAAATACTTCTTGGCGGTTTCGTAGTTGGTGGTGCCGGTTTGAGTGCCCAGTTTCAAGTCGGGGTTATCCACGATGTCTTGAATACCGGTGATGCGGGTTTCATCGGCGCGTACCAGCAAGCGTTGTTCGATGTTGATGTAGCCAACCGAGAAATCCACGATTTCAGCGCGGTCGGGGGTGATGGTGATGCCATCGGCGGCGACGTCAAACTGTCCATCGGCCACAGCCTGAATCATGCCCTCCCAGGCGGCTTCGACATAGACCGGCTTGCAGTTCAGGCGTTGGCAGATTTCATTCCAGACCTCGTAATCCCATCCGGCGGGTTCACCGGTGTTGGCGTCAATGTAGTTGAAGGGCGGGTAGGCATTCTCGACTGCGATTTTGATTTCCCGCCCCCCCAAATCGGGCAGGGCATTGCCTTCTTCGGGTGGGAAGAGATCGTCATACGTGACGTTGAAATCGGGACCGAAGTATTCTTTGTTAATCGGCTCAAAGAAACCATCCTGGAACATGCTCTTGATGGCGGCATCCACCGGTTCGCGCAGGTCACTGCCTTTGGGGTAAATGAAGCCAAGCTGGTCACTGGAGAGCGAATCACCTATCAGCTTGAGTTTATCGGCGTTCTCACCCACATAGCCCTGACCGGCCACTTCGTCCATGATGACGGCATCGATATCACCGGCGATAAGCGCCTGAACGGCGAAGGGGAATTGCTCGAAGGCCTGAATGCGGTCTTCAGGCAAATACTTCTTGGCGGTTTCGTAGTTGGTGGTGCCGGTTTGAGTGCCCAGTTTCAAGTCGGGGTTATCCACGATGTCTTGAATACCGGTGATGCGGGTTTCATCGGCGCGTACCAGCAAGCGTTGTTCGATGTTGATGTAGCCAACCGAGAAATCCACGATTTCAGCGCGGTCGGGGGTGATGGTGATGCCATCGGCGGCGACGTCAAACTGTCCATCGGCCACAGCCTGAATCATGCCCTCCCAGGCGGCTTCGACGTAGACCGGCGTGCAGTTCAGACGTTCACAGATTTCATTCCACACATCGTAATCCCACCCGGCAGGTTCGCCAGTGGCGGGGTCAATGTAGTTGAAGGGCAGGTAGGCATTCTCGACTGCGATTTTGACTTCCCGCCCCCCCAAATCGGGCAGGGCATTGGGGGCAGTCGCCTTTGTGGGGGCGGCTTCTGTGGTTTCGGTAGGCTGAGCCTCACCGCCGCCCGCGGCCGGTGCTTCGGGCGTAGCCGGTTTACAGGCTGCCAGAATCATGCTAACAGCCATAAGTAGGGTTAAAAACCAGGTGATTTTTTTCATTCCTTCTTCTCCTTTTGAAGTTGGTAAGACCGTTCCACACTACGGTATTTTATAAGGATAGAAGAAATTGTCGAATTGCGCAAGGGATGAAGGGTGAATTTTAGCAAACTTTTATGTGAATGGTTGGCATATTCTCAAAAAAAGAGTAGACCATAGGGTGCAACAAAAAATCTCACTACGAAGACTTTGTGCCTTTGGGGTGAAAAACACCAAGGACAGCCTTCCATAAATTCGCGCCAGCTTTCAGGCGACTAAATGCAAAATGCAGAATGCAAAATTACCTGACTACGCAACTGCCCGACTACGCGACTACTCAAAATGATACAATCTTGGGTGGTTAGGCGGTTGATAGCGGCGAGGTTATGGTTGTATAATTTACCGTGTCGTGATGTCAAACGGGATTTTCTGGAGGTACACATGTCCACCGTATTACAACTTTCCCATTTCATTGATAACGCCTGGGTTCCGGCAGCCTCGGGAGAGCAGTTCGAGGTGTATGACCCCTCTACGGAGCAGGTGATTGCACTGGCTGCCAGGGGAACAGCTCCGGATGTAGATAAAGCCGTTGAGGCTGCCCGGCGAGCATTTCCGGCGTGGCGCGATGCCAAACCACGCGACCGCGCTGCCTTGCTCTTTGCGTTGGCAAATGCCCTGCGCGAACGCGCGGCCGACTTCGCACATTGGGAGGCGCTCAATAGCGGCAAGCCGTTGGCACGTGCACGTCGCGAGATACTCGGCACGGCACGTTACTTTGAGTTTTATGCCGGTGCAGCCGATAAGTTTTACGGCGACTCTATTCCTTTGGGGGGCGACTACGTGGATTTCACCCTACGTGAGCCCCTGGGCGTTACGGCGCACATTGTGCCCTGGAATTTCCCGCTCAACATGATTGGGCGCAGCGTAGCACCTGCGTTGGCGATGGGAAACACCGCAGTGGTGAAACCCGCTGAGCAGACGCCCATCACGGCGCTTAAACTGGCGGAGTTGGCCCTGGAACTCGGTTTCCCGGCCGGGGTGTACAACGTCGTGACCGGCTACGGCGAAGAGGCCGGCGCGCCGCTCTCCCGTCATGCGGATATAGATGGCATCACGTTTACCGGCTCGGTGGAAGTGGGGCGCCTGATTATGAAGGCAGCCGCGGAACACATCCACTCGGTGGTGCTGGAACTGGGAGGCAAATCGCCCATCATTGTGTTCGAAGATGCTGACCCTGCACACGCAGCCGCCGAAACGGCCAAGGCCATCTATAGCAACAGCGGCCAGGTTTGCTCGGCCGGTTCACGGTTGTTGGTGCATGAACGCCTGAAAGATGACGTGCTGGAAGCCCTGGTGGCGCGTTCACAAACATTGCGGGTTGGCCCGGCGCTGGAAGACCCGGATTTAGGACCGTTAATCTCCAGGGAACAGTTTGAACGCGTCCAGGGGTATGTGGAAACGGGACAACAAGAGGGGGCGCGCGTGATTTTAGGGGGTACGCGACCCCCTGAAAGGGCGCGCGGCCTCTTCTTTTCTCCCACTATTCTGGATAACGTGCGCCCGGAGATGCGCGTTGCCCAGGAGGAAATCTTCGGCCCGGTGTTGAGCGTCATCACCTTCCAGGATGAATCCGAAGCCCTGAAGATTGCCAATGGTGTGCACTATGGTTTGGTTGCCGGCGTGATCACGAACGACCTGGGGCGCGCCCTGCGTATGGCACGCGGCTTACATGCCGGGCAGGTGTTCATCAACGAGTACTTTGCCGGCGGCGAGGAAACCCCCTTTGGCGGCTACAAACAAAGCGGGTTTGGGCGCGAAAAGGGCTGGGAAGCATTGTATAATTACACCCAGGTGAAAAATATCGCGATTCGTATTCGTTGAGTGTATTTGTTTACCGCCAAGAACGCAGAGAGCGCTGAGATGACAGAACGGGAAAATCTTGACCAGATCACGGAGAGCATGATCGGTGCCGCTATTGAAGTGCACCGCGCTCTGGGGCCTGGCCTTCTGGAGTCGGCGTATGAAGCCTGTCTGACTTTTGGCCCAACGCGGCCTGAAGGTGGAACAACAGAAACCTCTGCCCGTGGTCTATCGGGAGGTCAAGCTGGATTGTGGCTACCGCCTGGATCTTCTCGTCGAAGAAGCGGTCATTGTCGAGGTGATGCCGATTCATCAGGCTCAGTTGCTTTCCTACCTGAAGCTTTCTGGTTGCAAGGTGGGCTTGCTGATCAACTGCAATGTCAGGGTCCTGCCTGAAGGATGGCATTCGCCGGGTGGTGAATGACTTTCCAGATTCTCTGCGTTCTCCGCGAGCTCTGCGGTAAACAGATACGTTCAAAATATCAGTCGTGCGTATCATCTCAATAATTCGGGGTAGTGGTTTGCTATTTTAACGCTAAGACGCAG
>DYKW01000252.1 GCA_020722405.1 Anaerolinea thermophila | reverse complement strand
TTTTTTATCTTTTTTGTTGACTTGCGATTCGAGGTTTGATATTATCAAACTCACCCCAACGGGGGAGCGTGCTAAAGCGCAAAGCTCTTTGAGAATAAAATCGAAAGACTTTAAGAATGACGCCAAGCGGGTCTTGTTAAAAACAAGATCCTTTGAGGACATGGCTTTAAGGGCCATGTTTGATTTACGTTGAATCTTGACAATAGATCAACTTCTTTAAAAGTAAATGGCTTGTTTTAAAGCGGTCGTTGAGCCATGCGTAGCTTTAGCGAAGCATGGTCGAAATGACCGAAGTAAAGCAGGTTGTTAATAATTTTTATGGAGAGTTTGATCCTGGCTCAGGACTAACGCTGGCGGCGTGCCTAACACATGCAAGTCGAACGAGTTGTTTGTTTGTAGCAATATAAGCAGACGGCAAGTGGCGAACGGGTGAGTAACACGTAGATAATCTGCCTTTCAGACGGGGACAACCCAGGGAAACTTGGGCTAATACCCGATGAGACCACGGGAAGGGATTTCTGTGATCAAAGGTGGGGGTAACCTCATGCTGAAAGATGAGTCTGCGTCCTATCAGCTAGTTGGTGGGGTAATTGCCTACCAAGGCGAAGACGGGTAGCCGGCCTGAGAGGGTGAACGGCCACACTGGGACTGAGACACGGCCCAGACTCCTACGGGAGGCAGCAGTGAGGAATTTTCCGCAATGGGCGCAAGCCTGACGGAGCGACGCCGCGTGAGGGATGACGGCTTTCGGGTTGTAAACCTCTTTTATTAAGGAAAAAGGTGCTCGTGCTAATACCACGAGTATTTGATGGTACTTATTGAATAAGCCCCGGCTAACTACGTGCCAGCAGCCGCGGTAATACGTAGGGGGCGAGCGTTGTCCGGAGTTACTGGGCGTAAAGAGCGTGTAGGCGGTTGAAAAAGTCAGGTGTGAAATTTTCCGGCTCAACCGGGAGACTGCACTTGAAACTTTTCGACTGGAGTTTGGGAGGGGCAACCGGAATTCCTGGTGTAACGGTGAAATGTGTAGATATCAGGAGGAACATCGGTGGCGAAGGCGGGTTGCTGGACCAAAACTGACGCTGAGACGCGAAAGCGTGGGTAGCAAACAGGATTAGATACCCTGGTAGTCCACGCTGTAAACGATGAGAGCCAGGTGTAGGAGGTATCGATTCCTTCTGTGCCGCAGTTAACGCATTAAGCTCTCCGCCTGGGGAGTACGGCCGCAAGGTTAAAACTCAAAGGAATTGACGGGGGCCCG
>DYKW01000075.1 GCA_020722405.1 Anaerolinea thermophila | reverse complement strand
GGCGCGGATGTCAGTGGACGTTGGGAAGGCACTTGGTCACCCCCGGCGCGGTAGGAACGCAAACTATCATCAAGCGCTTTTGACCTACCAGGTGCCATCTCGAAAATCACCACCAAAAGCGGCGCGCATCCAGAATCTTGGCGGTCTTGAGTTAAGGTTTTGGGGTTTGGGATACTTCGAAAATTACGGGAAAGCCGTTTGCCCATGGGAGGGGGAGATGGCTTTCCCCACCCTGTAGGGGGGAGAAAATTTTTGGGCGCTTTGCGCCCGGGATCACCTGTGAGTCCGGTTTTGTTTCCCTAGGGGGGGGCGTAATGCAAAGGGGAGCGGAGAAACCTGTTCTTATGCAATGTTTCACCCGGTCGGTATGAAAAGAGAACCTTCTTGTTACAATGGGTACGCATTTATCGGGTAAAATAGAATCCACTCGATCCATTTTCTAAATTTGCGTGGACACGTTTATGTTGGATTCTAAAGTCTTCTCGAATATCCATAAAAAAAGCAATTTTTCCGACCTGATAGCCAAAGGGTTGGTGTTGATTTCTGTAGGGCTGGGCTTGTTTGCTTATTTGTTTGCGCCGGTTAATGCGTGGCGATGGATGCAGACGCCTTTTATCGGTGCCTTCGTCGAGCAAACCATGCATTTCAATGAGTTGAGGCCTACTACGGATGACGTTCCCTGGGCGGCGCGTGCGCAGGGTGTGGGGTTGGATGACCAATTGCTGCAAATCAATGGTCAACCCGTGGCCAATGCAGTCCAAATGCAACGCTTGCTTTCTCAATACCAGCCGGGGGAGCAGGTTTTGTTGGGCATTCGCAGCAGCGATGGCCGCTTGCGCACCCTACCGGTTGTTTTGCAAACTTTTCCGGTGGGGGAGCGGATTACCTACTTCTTCATTCCTTATCTAATTGGTCTGTTGTATCTGGGCGCCGGGGTGTGGATTTTTATTTTGCGGCGGCACACGATAGATGGACGTTCCTTTAGCCTGTTTGCAGTCTCGGTGGCTGTTTTCCTGGGTATGTTTTTCGATACGGCCACAACGCATACGTTCACCGCGTTATGGACTGTTGCCATCGGGGCGATGGGTGCTGGCATCATTACCCTGGGGCTGTACTTTCCGGTAGATCTTCCCGTGACGGCGCGCTTTCCCTGGCTGCGTTGGGCGCCCTATACAGTAGCCGGTGGGTTGTTTCTCTATGTCTTTCCAAAACTGTTTGATTTTGCGCACCCGCTGGCTTATGTGGCCGCCTGGCGAGTTTTGTTTGTGTTTGCCAGCCTAGGCACGATATTTTTCTTGGCAGTTATGGTTGTGCAGCGTTATAAGGCGGAATCGCCCATGGCTCGCGAACAGGCGCGCCTGGCTATTTGGGGTGCCGTGGTATCCTTTGGGCCACTGGTTGTTTGGGTGCTGGGAGGTTTCTTCTTCGCCTGGTCGTTTTCTCCTTATCTATTGCTCTTTACCGCTATTTTCCCGCTGCTCATGGCCTACAATCTCTTGCGCTACCGTTTTTTTAGTATCGATGTGGTGCTGAGCCGTTCGGCACTGTATGCCACGTTGACGGTGTTGGCTGTAGCCGGGTATGCGCTGATTGTCAGTGGGTTGAGCCTGGTTGCTGGGCGACAGTTGGGGGCCACGAACCCTTATGTGGTTGGTGTGCTGGTCTTTTTTCTGGCTGTGCTGTTGCAACCGATGCGTTTATGGTTGCAGGAACGTATTGACCGCTTTTTCTTTCGTGGGCAGGAAACACTCCGTAGCCGGGCGGATGAGTTTACTCGTCAGTTGACACAAATGATGGAGAGCAAGGAAATTTTGGCATGGCTGCGCACCATGCTGAATGAAACCTTTGCGCCAATGTATTTACACATTTTCTTGTACGATTCTCTGGTCGGCATGTACTTGCCCACTTTCGATGAATCTGGAAAGCCGACAACCGACTTGCGCTTTGCTCCCCATAGTGGTCTGGTAGAGTACCTTACATCTCGCCGTCAGCAAGTGTTTTTCCTGCAGGGACGCGATTCCATCCCTATCAAACTGGTCAAGGAACAAGCCCGCCTGGCTTTGTTACGGGCTTCCCTTTTTGTACCATTGAATGGGCGTGAGGGCTTGCTTGGCTGGATCGCGGTGGGGGGGCGCCGGTCGGGTGAATCGTATACCAGTCAGGATGTTACCTTCCTGGAGAGTATCGGCGGACAGGTTTCCTTGGCCATTGAGCGTTCTCAAGTGGTAGCCGACCTGGAACGTCGAGTGTATGAAATGGACGTCCTGGCGCGCATTTCTCAAGGCGTCAACGTTACCCTCAACCTGGACGATATTTACGAACTGGTCTACGCACAAACCACTCGCCTTATTCCGGCGCGTGATTTTTGGATTCTGCTTAGCGATCGTCTGG
Organism: Anaerolinea thermophila; assembly: GCA_020722405.1. Classification (GTDB taxonomy): domain Bacteria; phylum Chloroflexota; class Anaerolineae; order Anaerolineales; family DRKV01; genus DRKV01. Next base: position 5,797 of record DYKW01000075.1, on the reverse strand, counting down.
CAGATGTCTCCTACTATGCTTTTTACCTGGAGAGCGATGACCGCATTTCCGAACGTGAAAATAAGCCTTTGCCGGAAGGCCGCGGTTTGGAACAAGTTGTCTTGCGTACTGGGCAGGGGTTGGCAACTACGGATTACGAACTGGAATGCCGCAATCAGGGCGTTTTGCCTGCGGCAGAAGGGATTTTTGCCTGGATGGGCGTGCCGTTGAATGCCGGTGCCGATACCATTGGCGTGTTGAGCCTTGCTAGCCGTGACATTTCGGTCTCTTACACGCCAGAGCAAATGCGTCTGATGCAATCGATTGCCGATCAGGCGGCCGGCGCCATCATCAAGTCTCACTTGCTACTAGAATCTGAGCAGCGTGCCCGCCAACTTTCAACCTTGAACGAAGTAGCCCGCGACCTCGGCTCTACCCTGGAATTGGCGCCATTGTTGGATCGTGTGTTGCAGAGTGCGGTAGACATTATCAATTGTGAGGCTGGCAGTTTGTTCCTGGTAGATGAGGAGACGGACGAACTGGTTTTCGAAGTGACCGTTGGGCCGGTAGCCAGCAACTTGGTGGGACAGCGCTTGCCGCCGGGCACCGGGCTGGTCGGAAAGGCGGTCATCACCCGGCGGCCGGTAATTGCCAATGATGTGCTGCGCAGTAAAGATTGGTTTGATAAGGCCGACGAACAAACCGGTTTCCACACCGAATCCTTATTGGTGGTGCCGATGATCGTCAAAGAGGATGTTGTCGGCGTAATCGAGGTCATCAACAAGCGTAACGGTATGCCCTTTACGGTAGAAGACCAGGAATTATTGATGGCTTTTGCCGGTCAGGCTGCGGTGGCTTATGAAAATGCCCGCCTGTATACCATGACCGATCAGGCTTTGACGGCCAGGGTCGAAGAACTTTCGGTAATGCAACGTATCGACCGTGAATTGAATGCCAGTTTGGATGTACGCCGGGCAATGCGCATTACGCTTTCCTGGGCGATGCGTCAGGCCGGTTGCGATGCCGGTTTGATTGGCGTGTTAGAGGAAGGACAACTGCGTATTATGGTCTCTGAAGGGTACAAGGCCGAACTTCAGCCCTATCAGCATGGGTATTACCCGCTAGACAATCCTACACTCTTGGAAGCTATCGAAAGTGGTCAGCCGCAGTGGCTGTTGTTAGGCGAGTCGGATGCCGGTATTTTGCTGGGCGCCAGAAGCCAGGTGGTGGCACCTATCCGCCGCGAGACCCAGGTGGTAGGCTTGATTGTGCTCGAGAGTGCGCAGGAGATGATGGCTCAGGCAGAAGCGGTTTCCTTCATTGCTCGTCTGGTAGATCACGCTGCCATTGCTATTTCCAACGCCCAACTGTACAGTGCGGTGGAGCAGGCCAACCAGGCAAAGAGCGAGTTCGTTTCCATGGTTTCTCATGAATTGAAGACGCCCATGACGGCCATGCGCGGCTATACCGACCTGTTGTTGGCCGGCGCAGTTGGCCCGGTGAACGATGCTCAGACCAACTTCCTCAATACCATTCGCTTCAACATTGAGCGTATGCAAGCCCTGGTCACCGATCTGGCGGATATTGCACGCATTGAGGCTGGGCGTTTGAGCCTGTCCTTTGCCACCGTTTCTATTGGGAAATTAATTCAGGAGGTGGTGCACTCACTTCAGGCGCAGATTGACGCGAAGGAGCAAAAGTGTTTTATTGAAGTAGCGGATGGTCTACCGGATGTCTGGGCTGATCGCGGGCGGTTGATTCAGATATTAACCAACCTGATCAGTAATGCCAACAAATATTCTCCTGAGGGGGGCAGTATGTATATTACTACGGAGCACGTACCCAATCGTTGGGATGAGGAGGGTGCCCCCTATGTGGTGCATGTGGCCGTACGGGATACCGGCTTTGGTATCAAGGAAGAAGATCAGCCTAAGATTTTCAGCAAGTTCTTTCGCGCCGAAGATGAGGAAATCCGCAATGCGCCGGGTACCGGCTTGGGGCTGAATATTACCAAGACCCTGGTCGAAATGCAGGGCGGAAAAATCTGGTTCGAAAGCAAGTTTCGCCAGGGAAGCACCTTTCACTTTACCGTTCCTGTGGCAGAAACCACACAGGAGGAAGCATGACACTTGCAGCCGCGGTTGGAAAATCTCATCTGCTGAATGCACGGGCTGCCGCAGAACAAGCTGCCCATCAGGCTTTGGAGCAGTTGACAGGCGCTCCGGCGTATTTGGGGATTGTGATTCTTTCGCAGGCTTATAATGCCCAGGAAATTTTGGTGGGCGTGGCCGCCATGTTGGGGAATACGCCGTTATTGGGGTTCAGCACCCCGGCGCTTCTCTCCCCCGATGGACTGGCCTCACGCGCGGTATTGGTAGCCCTGCTGGCCGGTTCAAATGTACAGGTACGCGCCGACTGGTGGCCAGACTTTTCTGAAGACGGCCGAAGTGTTATCGAAACACTGGTCGAGGAATTCAACCTGCATGAACAAACCGGTGGCGCGCTGCTAACTTTCGCAGATGGATTGCAAGAGGGAGGAACGTTATTTACAGAATTGTTACCGCGTGGATTTCAGGTGGCCGGCGGCCTGGTGGGGAGTGATTTTTACCGTGGTTACTCAATTCAGATCGGGGGTGGTTTGTCGGGTGCGGGGGGGCTGGCGGCAGCACTGTTGGAAGGCCCGTTTGTCCTGGGCGTGGGCAGCGCGCACGGTTGGCAGCCTATCGGTACGTTGATGGATGTGACCCATTCGCGCGGTGCCTGGATCCGCACAATAGACAACAAGCCGGCCTCCGAAAAATATGCCGAAATTCTAGGCTATGAATCCCGCGACTGGTTGTTTCCACCGCTCAATCAATTGGTGCGTTTGTATCCGCTGGGTATCGAGCAACAAAATGAAGATGAATTGTTGATACGTTCCCCAATTCGGATGGAAGCGGATGGCAGTTTGCGTATGAATATGCCGGTGAAGGATGGCAGCAGCAGTTACCTGATGGTGGGCAGTGCGGAGGCCTGTCAACGTGCCGCACAGCGCGCTACTACGAAAGCACTTGCCGGGCTGGGAAAAGCCCGTCCGGTTTTTGGGCTGGTGTTGGTGGATATTGCCTGGAAAATGCTGATGGATGCCGACCCCGGCCGGGAATTTGCGGTGGTGCAGGCCGTGCTTGGACAGGATATTCCGCTGGCTGGAGGCTATGTGCTGGGGCAGGTGGAGCGTTCGTCGAGCAACCAGGACGTTATGGTGACCAACCAGAACATTCAGGTGGTTTTGTTTGGGGAAGTGTAAGCGTCACCGTGCCTTCCCTGTTTTTGTCCCTACAGAGGCCCGGTATTTTTCTTCGAATGTTTGGTGCTACCCCAAAATCTTAACGCAAAGCCGCGAAGGCGCCAAGGCAGGTGCAAGCGACAGGTGTCAGCCATTAGGCGTCTGCTGACTACCCGAGTAGGTGACTACGCGACTGAAACCGTAATTTTCTTTGCGTCCTTGTGTTGAAATAACAAACCGCTTTCTTGAATTATCGAGACTCTTTGGGATTTTCCGTGATGCGCCCCATCTTTGGCAGCGCGCCGTAGAGCGGAATTCATTCCGCCCTACGCCTGGCACACCACCAGAGACGAAAATGCTCTACTGACCCTTGGCGCTTTCTCGACCGCAAATTGACATGGTTTTTCGTCGGAAAGTGGCAATCTGTATCATCTGGTGCCATCTGTGGACGAATGTCGGCTATCCGCCGGTTTCGCCAGACTATTTTCGGAATAGTACGAGGCCCGTTTCTTTCGAGAAAACGGGCCTCTGTAGTTTTCCGCGTACACTGTAGGGGGTAAACAACACCCCTACAGGTTGACCTGTGGTAGGCGCGAGATGGAATCTTGGATGGCCTCCGCAGGGTATTCGTAGTTTTCTAACTGACCGCTCATATAGGCTTCGTAGGAGGACAGGTCGAAATGGCCGTGCCCCGACAAGTTGAACAGGATAACGCGCTTTTCGCCTTTCTCTTTGGCATCCAGGGCTTCATTGATGGCAGCATGTATGGCGTGGGCGGATTCGGGCGCCGGGATGGTGCCTTCATTGCGGGCAAAGAGCAGTGCGCTCTTGAAGGTATCCAGTTGTGGGACGGCAATTGCCTCTAGATAACCGGCATCCAGCAGGGCGGAGATGCTGGGCGCCATGCCGTGATAGCGTAGGCCGCCGGCGTGGATGGGGGCCGGTATGAAATCATGCCCCAGGGTGTACATCTTGACCACCGGTGTCATGCGGGCGGTATCGCCGTAGTCGAAAGTGTATTCGCCGCGCGTCATGGAGGGAGAAGCCGTCGGCTCTACGGCCAACAAGCGGGTCTTCATGCCGTCTTGCAGATTGTGTCGCAAGAAGGGGTAGGCGAGTCCCCCAAAGTTGGAACCGCCGCCGGCGCAGCCGATGACCACATCGGGGTATTCACCCGCCAAGTCCATTTGCTTGAGAGCCTCCTCCCCGATGACCGTCTGGTGGGTGAGCACGTGGGTGAGCACGGAGCCCAGGCTGTATTTCTTAGTCCCACCGGATTTAGCGGCCACCTCAACCGCCTCGGAGATGGCAATCCCCAACGAACCGGGGTTGTTGGGGTCTTTGGCTAACATGGAGCGACCGTACTCGGTGTGTTCGGTCGGGCTGGGATAGACCGTGGCGCCGTAACTTTCCATCAGGATGCGCCGATAGGGTTTTTGGATGTAGGACACTCTGACCATGTAGACTTCTACATTCAGGCCGAAGAAGCCGCCCGCAAATGCGAGTGCTGAGCCCCATTGTCCGGCGCCGGTTTCGGTGGTCAGTGCCTTGGTACCTTCAATTTTGTTGTAGAAGGCCTGTGCAACGGCGGTATTGGGTTTGTGGCTTCCGGTGGGAGAGACCCCTTCATGCTTGTAGTAGATGTGCGCCGGGGTGTCCAATGCCTTTTCCAAGCGGCGGGCGCGTAACACGGGGGTTGGCCTCCACAACTTGTACACTTCGCGCACTTCTTTGGGGATTTCAATATAGCGCTCGGTGCTTACTTCTTGCTGGATGATACTCATCGGAAACAGCACCGATAGAAAGTCCGGGGTGATCGGCTTCAGTGTTTGCGGGTTGAGCACCGGCGCGAGGGGAACCGGCATGTCGGCGTTGATGTTGTACCAAAATTTGGGGATGTCATTTTCGGAAAGTTGGAAACGGATGTAGTTGCTCATAGGATGCCTCCTGATAGGTGGGATAGGTTGTGCCGCTGCAAACGTTACAGTGGCACATTGAGGAATGTGTTGATGGGTAGGCTGTGTTTGCGGTTAACAAAAAAAGCGCTCGTCCCAAAAGTAGGGACGAACGCTAGGCGTCCGCGGTGCCACCCCGATTAGGGGCCTTTAACCGAAAATCCCGCCGGTGATGCGACGGGATAATAAGGTAAGGCCAGCCTCACTCGATGGCAGTCGGGCGATATGCCGAACTGCTTTGCCCTGATAACGGTGGCAACTCCGGCGCGGGCTACTGGGGGAATCCCGTTCGCCTTGCAACTCCGAGGGCCATTCGTCGCCAGCGTCCAGGCCGGGCTTTCACCTTGCCCCGGCTCTCTGTGCTGTCGTTTCAGCGAGTACTCGTCCTCTTCACAGTCTTTACGGATGTAATGTTGGGGAGATTATACGCGGGCGGTGGATTTTGTCAAGGAAATTTTGTATTTCCCCAAAAACTTGGGACGACTCCAGAATCTTAACGCAAAGTCGCTAAGACGCAAAGGCAGGTGGCAGCAGACAGCGAACAGTGGTCAGCGGGCAGTGAGCCACCCGACTACCCGACTATCAGACTACCAGACTA
>DYKW01000074.1 GCA_020722405.1 Anaerolinea thermophila | reverse complement strand
GCCAGTGGCTTGGGAAAATGCTATCACATCTATGATCGCCCCCAGGACCGGCTGAAACAGTTTTTGGCCCGCGGCCGCAGGAGATATTTTCGGGAATTCTGGGCCATCCGCGACCTGGATTTCGATATCCGCAAAGGGGAGGTCGTTGGCATCATCGGCCGGAACGGCGCGGGCAAATCCACCTTACTTCAACTCGTATGCGGGACCCTGACACCTACCTGCGGGTCACTTGAGACTCAAGGGAGGGTTGCGGCGCTCCTGGAGCTGGGAGCCGGATTCAATCCGGAATTCACGGGGCGCGAAAACGTCTTCATGAATGCAGCCATCCTCGGCCTGTCACAGGAGGAGATCGAAAAGCGCTACGACCAGATAGTGGCCTTTTCCGGCATAGGGGAGTTCATAGACCAGCCGGTCAAGACGTATTCGAGCGGCATGTTCGTACGCCTTGCCTTTTCTGTCGCAACGAGCGTAGATCCGGACATCCTTGTCATCGACGAGGCGCTTTCCGTGGGAGACGGGGCATTTGCCCGAAAATCCTTTGACCGTATCATGGCCATGAAAAAAGCGGGCAAAACGATACTGTTCTGTTCCCACTCCATGTATTACATAGAGGCCTTATGCCAGCGGGCCATGTGGCTGGAAAACGGCAGGATGCGGCTCTTCGATTCGGCTGAACTCGTGACAAACGCGTATTCAGCCGAATTGATTCGAGAACAGACCTCCACACACAAAGAATCGGACCCTCCTCCCTCCCCAAGGCCTGCCGCATCATCGACGCCGACCCTTGCCGAATCATCCCAGCCGGGACGCATCATCTCGGTCCAGGGTGCATGTGACGGGGAATGGGGAAGACGGCTCCACGCAATTTCCCGAACGAGCACCATATCTTTCGCCGTGGAGTTTGTGCTCGATCCTTCCCTTCCCCCGCCGACCGTTGCGATCGCCATTGAAAATGCCGCCGGCATCCTTGTCACCAGTGCAAGTACTGCCAATGAAGGCCTCACGGTTGCCATGGGGGAAAATGGAAGAGGACATGCCGTCATCGTCTTCCCGAAGATTCCTCTCATGAAGGGAGAATATCGCGCAAGCTTTTTTCTTGCGTGCGAAAACGGGCTTCATGTATATGACCACGCCCCTCACGCCGTCACTATTACCGTGACACAAGAAGGCCTCGCCCAGGGAATCGTGGACCTGCCCCATCATTGGCAAGGCTGTGCCTGAGGGTATGAACGGCCAAAGGTTCTCACACCCTATTCCCATCAGGATTGGGACCCAATCGTTCAAGCTTGAGGATGTCCGCCGCGAAGATAAAGATGCGGTCCTCCGGCTTTTTGTCTCCGCCTTCGGCTACACACCCCACGAACGCTGGTTTCCCTGGAAATACGCCCCTGGTCGAGGAGAGGCCGTCGGACTTTGGGATGAAAAGGGGCGGCTGATTGCCCATTACGGAGGATTCGCCCGCGAATTGAGATGGAAGGGGGTCTCCGTATCCGCCATACAGGTCGGGGATGTGATGGTTGCGCCGGAGGTGCGCGGCCTGTCTGCCAGGAAGGGCCCCTTTTACCACGTCGCATCCCATTTCCTGTCAAGTCGTGCAGGGGTGGATCGTCCCTACCGGATCGCCTTCGGATTCCCCAATGAACGGCACATACGGCTTGGTGTTGCCCTGGGGCTTTACCGTAATTTTGGCCCGATCTACCAGTTGCGCTGGCGAACAGACCACCACAAGCTTCCCTTTGCATGGCGCTGGTCCTTCCTCCCCCCGGATACGAAGGATTGTGAACGCGACGTCACCCGGGCATGGAAGGCCATGGAGAGGGACATGGGTCTTTTCGTACTGGGTGTGAGGGATGCGGAATATCTCCGTCATCGTTTCCTTTCCCGTCCCGACCGCGAATACACATTCCTTTCGATCAAAAGATGGCCATGGGGGGAGAGCAAGGCGATCTGCGTGATGGGCCTACACGGAAAACAGGCGGAGCTGCTCGATGTCATCGGCCCGAGAAGGGCCATGCACCTCGCAGTCCGCGCGGCGCTTTCAGCCGCAGCCTCGTCCGGGGCGGATGTCCTCACATGCTGGGGCACGCCGGCCGTTTTCAGGGTCTTACAGAGGACGGGTGCTGAACGCACAGTTAATGCCGCTTTTCTTGCCTTGTCGCGTGTCACTGCGATTCCGGAGGAAGACATCGAGGGATCAGAGTGGTGGCTGATGGGTGGAGATACGGATTTCCTGTAAAAAAACCTTGAAAAATGGTCAACTTATCGAAAAGTTTCAAAAATAAGGCATGCCGATTCTGCCACGCCCTCCACGCCCTCGATTACCGTTCGGTCCTCCCGACGATGGCCATCCTACCTCTGCCCATGGGCTATGCCCTTGCTCGCGCCAGGGGATGGATGAACTGCCGGATAAAACGCGACTGGCGATCCGTGGCTGCAGGAGATTCTCATGTGGCAAGGTTGACGTATGCCGGATATCGGATCCTGTATCCCCAGGCCCATGAGAAATACATCCGATCCCTCGTAAGGGAGCGTTTCGAAACGGAGAGCAGGGAGGAATACGAGAGCCGGCTGATCATCGCCGGCCGGGTCCCTGAGCTAAGCTGCACAATCGCGCCCGTTGCCTTTCTGTATTCATGCCTCAACAGGGATAGGGGGCTTGTCCTGCTGACCCCACACTATGACAGTTTTTCCTTGGGGGTAACCTTTCTTGGAAAGGCAGGGGTCCGGATCAATGCCATGAGCATGGCGATCGTGGACGAGAGGGTGGCCTTGCCTGTGAGGGATCATTTTCACAAAAAGTACCGGGCGATGGAAAAATGGATGAACGGAGGAAAGATACTGGACTTGGAAAGGGGACTGCGTCATTTTTACGAGATCCTCGAGAGAAAGGAATGCCTCGTGATCCTCGCGGATGTCCCCCCATCGCCCGGAGGAGCCGTATCTACGCCCTTTTTTTTCGGCATGAGACGCTTGGTCGCGGGCGGACCACAAAGGCTGGCCGAAAGGACGGGAAGTGATATGGGGGGATTCGTCTGCCGCCATGTCTCACCAGGATGTTACCGGATCGAGGGAGGCCCTGTTCTCCCAGCCGTCGAGCCGAATGCGCTTGACGTTGTCTATGCCTTCCTCGAGAAGGCCATCCGCAATGCCCCCGGCAGGTGGTTCGCAGTCGATTCACTCCCCAAAATGTCCCCGGCTGAAGGGGGCTGATGTGATCCGGAAGATGAGGACAACCTTCTCATGGCCATCCCGCCACGAAAAGATCCTGGCCCTTCTCCTCCTCGGATGCGTCACCTTTTCCCTGTATGGCGATGCCCTGCAGGGCTGGTGGTGGCTGGATGACACACAGATCCTGAAACACGCGGTATTCCATCGCCCGTGGGAATATTTTTTCGATCCCCAGACATGGAAGGCCTTGAGCCCCAGCAACCTCACCCCATGGGTTACCTTGTGTTTTGATATGGATTACACCCTGTTCGGGTTCCATCCCGTGGCATTTTATGCCCACAACCTTTTGGCCATTACCTTGTGTTCCTGGCTCATCTATCTCATTTCCAGGGACTGGGTAGCCCCCTGGACAGCCGGGCTCGGGGCGGTCTTCTTTCTCGTGGGCCCTCCCATTGCCCTTGCGGCCCATCAGTTGATGGTAAGGCATTACGTGGAGGGACTGCTCTTCTTTCTCCTCTCCCTTTGGTTGTTTGTGAGAGCCGCACTCACGGAAAGGATCGGATTTACTTTGCTGGCAGGCCTCGCATTTGCCATCTCCGCAACGGCCAAGGAGATCTACCTCCCACTCGGGTTCGTCCCCGTACTGATGCCCATCGGGACCCTCAAGAAAAGGATCTCCATGTCGTGGCCGCTCTTTTTCGTCATGATGCTCTACGTACCCTGGCGTTGGTATATGCTCGGAGATGTGATCGGGGGCTATACTCCGGCGTCGGAATTCTCGTTGAGGAACATGGCCTTTGCAAGCGCTTATTTCTCCCACATCCCAACGTTGTTGTTCACTCCTCCGGTCGCAGGCCATGCGGCACTGTTGGGCATGGGAGTCACTGCGATCTTCTTTTCAAAGACCCCATATTTGACACGGCCGCTTTGGCTCATCACACCCATCCTCCTGCTGGCTCCTCTCCTGCCAATAGCACAGGGATTGCCTGCCGATCATTCCGAGCGTTTCTTGATCGCATTCTGGGCAATGACATCGCTTGGTTGCATGACCATCGCCGGATCGATCAGCAAGACGGATGTTCGTGTGACCAAGGCCCTCTGCTGGGGCCTCTCCATCGTCTTTCCGCTCATGCTCGTGTCGGCATGGGGGAAAACGCGCGCCCTCAACGAAAAAAACAGGGAATTACAGACCGTCTACACGGTTCAGGGCACCGCACTCACCAGCCTTTCCTCTAAAGATGTCCTGTATCTGACCCCGGAGATCTGTCCATGGTATATCCAGGGGCTGATGGACCTCGAAACGGAGAAGGATCATCCCCTGCTTGTTTCGGACGAATCCGCGCTGCTCGCGTGCGACCTCGAAAAATATCGGATATTTCGTTATGATCGAAACGTCCGCTCCCTATCCGATATCACTTTGGATGTCCCAAGGATCCTCGAGGAATGGAGGAAAAATCTCAAGGCCATCTCCTTCAAGGTGGAGATGGAATTCGATCCTTCCACACAAATCCTGCGCTGGGATATAAGGCCGCAGAACGGGGGGACATATACAGCCATACTCCCCTGCGGTCAGATCCCCATACCCCCATCCGGGGCGATACGCATGGGAAATCCGCTCTGGACAACATTTCGTTTACGTTATGACGAACCTGACGGAGGCATTGCCTATACGGATTGCCTCACCTTTCCACAAGGCAGCGGAAAGGAGAAAATCCAAATTTCCTGGCATGGGGATGGGGTTACCTTCGAGGGCAAAAGATGATGGCACTGCTAAAGATTTTTTCCCCATGAATCCCGATACACTTCACCAACAACCATCACTTTCCATCGTTTGTCCGCTGCACAATGAAGAGGAGAATGTGGAACCTTTTTTTGCACGACTCCTTCCTGCGCTTTACGAAACGCGGGAATCTTTCGAGATCGTCTGCGTCAATGACGGAAGTGAGGATGCAACACTCGATCGGATCCTGGAAATACAAAAGGCCCATGCCTCCCTACACCTTCGCATCATAGATTTATCCCGCAATTTCGGTAAGGAAGCCGCCCTTTCGTGTGGCCTACATCACGCCTGCGGCAAGGCCGTCATTCCCATTGATGCAGACTTGCAGCACCCTCCTGAGGTCATTAACGAGATGGTGGCCTTATGGCGGCAAGGCTTTGAAGTGGTTCTGCCCCAAAGGATCGATCGCGCAACCGACACCATCATGAGACGCATAACATCACTGTGGTTTTACCGTCTGTTCAACATGATTTCCGAACACCCCATCCCCCCGAACGTGGGAGATTTCCGCTTAATGGATCGAAAGGTCGTCGATGCCCTGAATCTCCTGCCTGAGCGGCAACGCTTCATGAAGGGCCTGTTCGCATGGGTAGGATTCCGTCAGGCAATCATCCCCTATGATTGTGAATCCCGTTCCTCGGGAAGGAGCAAGTTTTCCGTTTGGCGACTCTGGAACCTTGCCCTCGATGGTATCTCCGCCTTCTCCACCACGCCTCTTCGTATCTGGACGTACGTCGGACTTGTCATTGCCCTTCTTGCCTTATCCTATGGGACCTTCATCGTCGGAAAAGTCCTTCTATTCGGGAAAGATCTCCCCGGTTACGCATCCCTCATGACCGTCATCCTTTTCCTCGGCGGAATACAGCTCATCGGACTTGGAGTCCTTGGCGAATACCTGGGTCGCGTCTATCGGGAAACCAAACAAAGACCCCTGTACATCGTCCGTGCGAAATACGAAAATCCGCAGACACACAGTTGACTGCAAGGATTTCCCTTCACAGAGTAAATATGGAGAAACATGCCCATAGACGTCTCCCAAGTCGACATCATCTTCTTTCCCGATCCGGAACTCACGGGCACCCAAGAATACGTCCTGGGGGTCAGCGAACTCAAGAAACGTCTTCCATCGACCTGCAAGTGGTATGAGCAAACCCACGCAGAGCACCCGCCCTCGGAATGTCTAAAACTCTACGGTAAGTCGCCATGGGTCCTCCTCGTCCTCACAAGCTCCGTCCTGATCTGCGACCATCTCGTGGAAGAATTGCTTTCGGTCGCAAAAGAAAGCGGCCGGACCTGCGTCCTTCCTGAGGATCCTCGCGGTCTTTCCGGGAATTTGCCCCCGGATTACACCACACGCCCAGGTTTTGACCGTTTTGTAAGGCAACTGACCCAAAGGGAGCGGTGGCGCAAGCACGACGGCCGGACTCCCTGGATCATGCTGGCGCGTCGGGATGATGCGTCCGAACTCCTGGAAAAACGGATCCCCTTGATCGAATTGCCCTTCCGAACCGCATCCCCACCCCTCATCGCCATGCATGCATTCGTCCATTCATACGCCGACTACTTTCATCATGATCGGGCGGAAATGCTCCGTCTTCTGCCATCCGACGTACAAAGCCTTCTCGATGTCGGTGGTGGTTTGGGAAATTTCGCCTTCTCCTTCCTGAAGAAAAGAAGCGGCCGGGCTGTACTGGTAGAGCCCGTTCCCAAGGTCACAGAGGTCGCCCGAAAAAGGGGCCTCAGCGTCATACAAGGGGATTTCTTATCCGTTTCAATCGACGAAAAATTCGATTGTGTCTCATTTCTCGATGTCCTGGAGCATCTGCCGGATCCGGCCCTCGCCCTCCGCAAGGCCCGTGCATGCCTCAATCCTGGTGGATATCTCCTTCTATCCGTTCCCAATATCGGTCATTGGTCGATCGTCAGAGACCTTTTGGAAGGTCAATTCGACTACCAGCCGGCGGGCATCCTCTGCGTAACACATCTGCGTTTTTTCACGTGCTCTTCATTGAGAACGCTCATTGAAGACACAGGATTCAGAATCATGCGATGGGAAAATGTGCACTCGCCCCCGAATAACAATTTTCTTCTTTTGCTGAATAATGCCGCCAAGGCTGGAATAAAACCGGATCTTACAAACCTCTCTACCGAAAGCTTCCATGTCCTCGCGGTCTGCGATTGATATCATCGTTGTCAATTATCGAAGCGCATCCGACGTCATAACGGCGCTGGCCCCCCTCCTTCCCTGGCAGCACGGATGCGTATGGGTCGTCGAAAATACTGAAGATTCTCTCGAAGCCGGTTATCTAGGGGAAAAACTTTCCGATCACATCCGACTTTTGACGCCCACTGTCAATCTCGGATTTGGAAAAGGCTGTAATCTGGCCTTTGACTCATCCACTGCGCCCTACATTTTTCTTCTGAATCCCGATGCCCGCATCAAGGAACACGATATTCTTTTGCTCGCTGAAGAAATGGACTGTATGCCCTGCTGGGGTGCCTTGGCGCCGGCAACTTTCTGGGACCATGAGCATCGTTTCCTGATTCCGAGCCTCCTTCCGGAGACCCCGACTGTTTGGGCTGCGCTCTCTCTCGCGAACAAGCACCCCTATTTTGCCCGACTTCTCTTCTCCCTTTACCTGAAATGGCAACAGAGGTTGATGTCCGCCAAAGACGCCTCAGTTGTCGACTTTCTGAGCGGAGCCGTCATGCTCGTGCGACGAGAGGCGGCGCTCCGATCCGGAGGACTATTCGATCCACGCTATTTCATGTTTTATGAAGACGCCGACCTTGCCCGAAGGCTGAGACGCCACGGCTACAAGCTTGGCATCCTGCCAAAGGCCAGGTCTGTGCATGAATGGAGGAACAAACCTTTCAAGCTTCATTTGATGGCAGAAAGCGGGCAAATATATCGCTCCCTACATTTTCCGCTCACATCAAAGATACGCATGCCGCTGAATTTATTCGGCCGGGCACTGTGTCAGCCGAACAGTCATCAGTGGAGCACAGACTTGGGATCACTCAACGGACCGGCCGAGCTCAACACACGCCTCAAAGGCAGAGGAGTCATGGCTCTAAGCCCCAACAGGACAGGAATCCCAGCAATTTTTCGCCCAGCGGGCATGCCGCCGGCCATCCTCGAAAAGGAAGACTGGTCACGCCTGGAGCCAGGAACTTACACCATCGTTTGCAGGGAAATGGACAAAATACGCAAAATTCAATATTGGATGACATTTAAAAAAATGGACCGCCGTCCC
>DYKW01000073.1 GCA_020722405.1 Anaerolinea thermophila | reverse complement strand
GGCTTGCTGATCAACTTCAATGTCAGGGTCCTGAAGGATGGCATTCGCCGGGTGGCAAATGACTTTCCAGATTCTCTGCGTTCTCCGCGGGTTCTGCGGTAAACAGATACCGTGGATCAACGTCGCCATCCGCCGGTTTCGCCAATCCCCAGCACATCGAATCTGGGACGGTCGAATTTGAATCGTGATACAATGCGCGCCATGGAATACACCCCTCGTCTACTGGCCTCTGAACCCATGCGTCGCTGCCATCTATCAGAATGCCGCGCGGCTTGCTGCCTGTATGGTGTGTGGGCCGACCGTGCTGAAGCACAAGACATCCTGGCACATGCCGAACAAATCGCGCCCCACATGCCCCCCTCGGCGCGCGACCCACAAATGTGGTTCACCGACGAACGTGAGACCGATCCCTTCACCCCCAGCAAAGAAGTGGTGCACACCCGGGTGGTCGAAGCCCCGGCGCACTACGGCGGCACAGCCTGCATTTTCCTGCGCGCGGATTACAAATGCGCCCTGCAGGTGGCCGGAGAGGCGCTGGGCCTGCACCCCTGGCGCTTCAAGCCCTTTTATTGCATTCTGCACCCTCTGGACTTGAACGAACGCGGCGAAATCACGCTTGATGACACCCATTCACTATTGGATGAACCCGGAAGTTGTCTGCGCCCCGATGAAACCCCACACCCCCTGGTGGAAATCTTCGCGCCGGAACTACACTACCTTTTGGGTGGCGCGCACTACCAAAGGTTACGCGCCACCCTGGGGTTGGACGGCCTCCCCCCGTCCGACGGTTAAGCCCTCACGCCCCAGAGATTCAATCAACGCCAGGCAGGCGTCATCCGTAGGGTTCGGTTGATAGGGCGTCTCAAACCCACGTGCAAAATCAGGGGGTATTGGGGCAACCACACCGGTCACCCCAACAAGCGATGAAAAGATTATTCGTAGCGCAAGGCTTCTACCGGCTCAAGATTGGCCGCCCGATTGGCAGGATACAAGCCAAAGAACAGCCCCACCGCCGTAGAAAACAGCGTGGCCATCAAAATCACATCCAGCCCGATGGTTGGATCAATGGGCGCGTCGTTGGCGGCCGCAATTTGCCCCACGGCAATAGCAATACCCCAACCCAACAAGATACCAATGATGCCGCCCACCAGGCTGAGCACTGAAGATTCGGTCAAAAACTGAATCAAGATATCGCTCTTGCGCGCGCCCAATGCTTTGCGCAAGCCAATTTCGCGCGTGCGTTCGGTTACCGAGACTAACATGATGTTCATAATGCCGATACCACCGACCAGCAAGGAAATGGCCGCGATCCCACCCAAAAAGATGGTCAACACGTTGGTAATGACCTTGGCGGTATCCAGAAAGTCTTGCTGGGTAAGCACGGTAAAGTCATCTGCGCCGATGGCGGTGCGATGGCGGGTACGTAAAATCTGCGAAATTTCTTCGACGGCCGTCGGTACGCTCTCAGCGTTGCCGGCTTGCACGATGATGATGTCTACACGGTTTTGCCCGCTGCGCCGGATAAGGCGTGTTTGTGCGGTGGTCATTGGGATCAGGACACGGTCATCCTGGCTGCCAAACGCCGAGCCGCCTTCCGGTGTAAGCACACCAATCACCCGAAAAGGTTGGCCCTCGATGCGGATGGTTTCTCCAACCACGCCCTCGTGCCGGCCAAATAGGGTATCGGCGGTCTCTGGGCCTAAAATCGCCACCGACGAGCGGCCAAAGATGTGCTCCTGTGTGATGAAAGACCCTTCTGTCAACGCAACGTTGCGCACCGGCGCGTAATCCGGCGTCACACCAACCAGCGAAGTGACGGTGCCTTCTCGCCCATAAGTCACTTCTGCATTGCCCTGCAACAGGGGAGCCACCCCCGCTACCGAAGGGGCCGCAAAGGGGTCAGCGATTGCTTGGGCATCTTCTAACGTCAGATGCTTCGGGTTGCGCACATTTTCGTCACCGCCGCGGAACACAAACAACAGATTGGTACCAATGCCCTGAATAGAACCGGTAATTGAGTTTTGCACCCCGCGGCCAATGGAGACCATTGCAATCACGGCTGCCACCCCAATCACAATGCCCAAAATGGTCAGACCGGAACGCAATTTATTGGCTGCCAAACTCTGCAAAGCATCCAGAAAAGCCTGTAGAATCTTCATGTTACCTTCTCCACGACACCATCACGGACATGAATCACGCGCTGTGCATGCTCGGCCACTTCTGGATCATGGGTCACAATGATGAGCGTCGTGCCGCGTCCCTTATTCAGGTTGAGCAGCAACTCCATGACTTCTTCCCCAGAGCGAGTATCCAGGTTGCCGGTCGGCTCATCGGCCATGATGATGGCCGGGTTGTTCACCAGCGCGCGGGCAATGGCCACACGTTGCTGCTGTCCACCGGAAAGTTCATTCGGGCGATGGTATAAGCGGTCGCCTAGCCCAACAGCCTGTAGCGCCTCGGCCGCGCGTGTCTTGCGCCCGCGCGTCACTCCAGCGTAGCGCATAGGAAGTTCCACATTGACGAGGGCAGTAGCCCGTGGCAGAAGGTTGAAACTCTGAAAAACGAAGCCAACCTTACGGTTGCGGACATCCGCCAGTTGATCATCGCTCAGGTCTGCCACTCTCTCTCCATCCAGGGTATATTCTCCGCCGGTTGGGCGGTCAAGGCACCCCAGGATGTTCATCAACGTGGATTTTCCCGAGCCGGACGGGCCCATAATGGCCACCACTTCCCCGCGAGAAATGGTGAGCGAGAGACCACGTAGGGCGTGGACAGCCACCTCACCCATCTGGTAAACCTTCGTCAGGTCTTTGGCAACGACAACGTAATCATCCATGCTTACCTCCCAAAGGGCGGCCCACCCTGTTGGTTGAATTGCACCGGCGGATTAAGCACGATGGCATCCCCAACCTGCAAATCGCCCTCCAGCACTTCGCTGTAGGTCTCGGAAGAAGCGCCCAGCGTAATCGCCACGGGTTCGATTTGCCCATTTTTCAAAACATAGACCACTCGTTTCCCTTCGTAGAAGCGGACAGCCCTATTGGGCACCAGCAAGGCATCTTGCAATTCGCTGACCACGATATTGACCGCGGACGTCATCCCAGGCAAAACGTCCTCGTCGGCATCCAACAATTCCACCGTCACATCGAAGTTCACTACGCCCTGCACGATTTGTCCCACCGGCGGAACGGATACCACCTCACCCTGGTACTCCTTCCCCAAAATCGCATCGAAGGAGATGATTACCTTTTGGCCGACCTTTACACGGTTGATGTCCACCTCGGAAATTTGCACATCCACTAGCAAATGCGAGAGATCATCCAGCCGAAAAGCCGGCGCCCCAGGGGACACTTGATCCCCGGGTTTGATGTGTACTTCCGTAACCGTAGCGTCGAAGGGGGCCGTGACGTGTGCCATATTCAAAGTCGCCTGGGCGGCCGCGATGCGCGCTTCGGCTACGGCAATATCATCTTCGCTGGGGCCGGCCAGCAAATCTTCATAGGCCTGCTGCGCATCCGCCAATTGGGCTTTGGCGGTTTCCAAGTTAGCTTGCGCTACACTTAAATCAATTTCATTGGCGCTTCCCAACAGGTTGTTCAAGCGCGCCACAGCATTCTCGTACTCCCGTTGTGCCTGGGCCAGTAAACTCTGGAAGTAAGCACGTTGGAGGTTGTCTTCGGGCTTGTTGGCATAGGGTTCGAATCTGTCCTGTGCCTTCTTCAACTTATCTTGCGCCATCACAACGGTTGCCTTGGCATCGTCGATATCCACCTGGCGAGCATTGGAGGTTAAACTATTCAGCCGCTTTTGCGCCTGGTCAACGGCTTTCTGGGCATCGGCAATCGCCTGTTGTGCCTGGGCAATCGCCAATTCACTCGGCGGTTTGTATAGATCGTCTAACGCTTTCTGGGCGTTCACCAGGTCGGCCTGTGCCAGGATGATGTTCTGCGGCAGTGAGGTTTGCTCCAGCGTTGCCAATTCCTGCCCCTTAGGAACCACATCCCCCACATCCGCCAACACTTGCGCAACCGTGCCGGTCGTTTGCCAGTTTAGGGTGGCCGTCTGGTTGGCACGCACGCTACCGGTAGCGCCAATGGTGGCCGTCAACGCGCCGCGCTTTGCCGGCTCGGTCTGGTATGAGGCAACAACATCTTGTGCGTTTTTCAGTTTATATTGCCTGTAAGCGTAAACACCACCAGCCAACACGGCAATCACGATAATCCAGGTGAGAATTTTCTTCATAGCACTCCTTACCATTGAAATTGTAGAAGTTTCTATCCGCCAAATGATGCACACGCCAAGCACGGCGGCGAGTTTCTCGTCATTGCAAGGGCGAAGCCCCAAACCATCTCCCGCACAGTGACGGAGGTTGCTTCGTCGCTCCCTTCGTTCACTCCTCGCAGTGACCCGGTGCAGGCGTTCGTTGCCCGTCGTGCGAAGGTGTAAACTCGATAGAGCAATGCTTGGCGAGCAATTATAAACCCAATTTAGTAAAGTACGCTTAACTTTTCGTTAAATCCGCACGGCATGATCAGCACTTGAAACAACTGCATAGATTTACACTTTTGTACTGGTGTGACCCCCCTCCCCCAAATTGGGGGAGGGGCCAGGGCACATCAATTGATTGTAAGTGTTTACAGATTTTCTGAACCATGCCCAAAAACAACTCCACATTTGGTGTGTTGATCTTTCAGCGTCGAAGATGCAATGCAAAGACGGTCAGGACGCAAAGAAAACATGTTTTCGCACCAAGACCAATGCATATCCAGAAAAACCTTTGCGTTTTCGCGACTTGCATTAAGGTTTTGTGAGCGAACAGTAAGGGCGGGTACTAACCAAACACTGTCCAACAGCCAGCACTGAATAATCATGACTATTGTCACCCAAAATAGTGACGAATTCGCCAGGTACATTTACCCTTTTCAAAATAAAATCAAGCCGCTATCATGTGTAACCTGATTTGGTAGCGAATCGAGGAGAGCATAAATTATGCAATTTATCCCCAGTGAGTTTTTAGCCATTAACCGCAAAGAACGCCTGTATATTCCCTTTCAAGACCTGGACGTCCGGCCAGCATTTGAACGTGTGTGCGATTTCGATGAGGTATTGATTTCTTTTGATGAGGATCGCGCTCGACTAGAAGCCGCCCGCTGCATCCACTGCCCCGACCCCGCACCTTGTGTACAGGCCTGCCCGGTACACAACGACATTCCCTCAGCCATGTGGTTGATTGAAGAAGGGCGTTACCTGGATGCCGCCGCACTTTACCGGCAAACCAGTTCCATGCCGGAAATATGCAGCCGGGTATGTCCCCACGAACAATTGTGCCAGGGTTCCTGTGTGCGCAACAAAGAAGAAGAACCCGTGCTTACCGGTATGCTGGAAACCTTTGTTGTGGATTATGAACGTGCTACCAAGGGTGTCAGCGTGCCGACCCAACCAAAGAACGGGCACCGGGTAGCCATCGTCGGTGCCGGGCCGGCCGGCCTTTCTTGCGCCGAGCAACTGCTCCAAAAAGGGTATGAGGTCACGCTCTTCGACACCAAGCCGTCTCCCGGTGGATTGCTGACTTATGGTATCCCAAACTTCAAGTTATCCAAAGAGGTGGTTTTTGCCCGTTGGGAGGACTTGGAACGTGCCGGTGCAAAATTCGTAGGTAATACTTACATTGGTAAGGATAAGACCATTGACGACCTCTTCGCCGAGGGTTTCGAAGCAGTCTTCGTGGGCGTAGGTGCTGAAATCGATGCCTCCATGAAGGTCGAAGGGGAAGACTTGCCCGGTGTTTATAAAGCCACCGAATACCTGATTCGTGCCAACGTCGATCCCGCCATTTTGCCTTCCGAACTCCAAGGGAAACCACAAATTGGAGAAAAAGTCGTTGTGGTTGGCGGTGGCGATACTGCCTCGGACTGCCTGCGCTCCAGTTTGCGCCTGGGCGCTAAAGAGGTCACTTGTGTGTACCGCCGGACAGAAAACGAGATGCCCGGTGGCCGCAAGGATAGAAAACTGGCACGCGAAGAGGGCGCCAAGTATATGTTCCTCACCCAGCCAGTACGCTTCATTGCCGGCGAGGACGGGCGCATAGCGGCAGTGGAATGTGTCCGCATGGAATTGGGCGAACCGGATTCATCCGGTCGCCGCCGCCCAATTCCTGTCGAAGGCTCGAATTTCACCATCGAAGCCGATACCGTGGTTTTGGCTCTGGGTTACTGGCCGGATGAAATTGTCGGTAAAACCACACCGGGGTTAGAAACCCACAAGTGGGGCTTGATCGTCGCCGATGAGGCCACCGGCGCCACCACACGCCCGGGCGTGTTTGCCGGTGGCGATGATGTCACCGGCCCCAACCTGGTGGTGACGGCTGTCGCCGCGGGACGCCGCGCAGCCCAAGGCATCGATGAGTATCTCCGCAACAAGCAAAAAACTCAACCCTCGCTGGCTGTCTAACCCCTCTCTGCATCACCCAAAAGACCTGCCTCTAGCAGGTCTTTTTATTTTCAGACCATCCCAAAACGCCACAAATTTGTGTGTGTTCTCGAGGGGTGTATCCACAGCGTACCACAACTCACCATTGGCCATTCCTTTTATCACAAACAAGCATGACAAAGCGCCCACTCGTTTGTGACAAAAGGAACTATCTCTCAGGGGACACTTCCGGTATCCTATAGACAACTTTGGTGTAGTACCCTGATAGAGATACAACTTTACCTCCTACCTCCTTCCTCCTTTCGTTGCCGTGAGCGACCCATTTCAGGGTCGCTCATTGGCTTAAGGCACCGGCCACTAATGCCGCGCCCACAATGCCGGCCTCATTGCCCAAACGCGCTATGACCACTTCGGTGGAGAGATTCAGGTAAGGCAGGAATTTCTCACTTTTTTTGCTTACGCCGCCCCCCAGAATGAAAAGCGAAGGCCAAAACAAGCGTTCCAGGGTGCTCAAATACTCGTTCAAGCGTTGCGCCCATTTCTGCCAGGAGAGCTCTTTGGCCTTGCGCACGGCATCGGAAGCGCGTTGCTCGGCATCTTTGCCGCGAATTTCCAAATGTCCCAGTTCGGTGTTGGGTACCAGTTTGCCATCTACAAATAAGGCAGTGCCCAAACCGGTGCCAATTGTAATGATGAAGACAACCCCGCTGCGCTTCGCACCTGCCCCAAAGCGCATTTCAGCCAGGCCGGCCGCGTCGGCATCGTTCAAAACGGCAACAGGACAATTTGTGGCCGCCGAAAACAACGCCTTGGCATCGGTGTCAATCCACGATTTGTGTATGTTGGCGGCTGTTTTCACTACCCCGTTCAACACCGCGGCGGGAAAACCAATGCCAACCGGCCCCTGCCACTCGAAGTGACGCACAATTTGCGCCACCACATCGACCACGTCACCAGGACGCCCTTTTTCGGGGGTGGGAATACGGTAACGGTCGGCTACCAATTGCCCGCTGACGATATCTACCGGCGCGCCTTTGATGCCGCTGCCGCCGATATCAATGCCCAGGATGGGTTGGGGAGAAGTTTCGTTCATAGTGCTCCTGTCGAAGAAGGGAATGTTTTGTTAGGGAAAGACGCGTGCGAGGTGCTACATGCCCACGTCATTACGAAGCGCTGTCGGAAGGGAAAACGATGGCGTCGGCTTCGATTTCTACCAGCATATCCGGACGGACCAGGCCTTTGACTTCCACCATCGTGGTGGTGGGATGGTGTCCGCCAAAAAATTCGGCATGTGCCTGACCGTATGCCTCCCAGCGGGAGATGTCGGTGACATACAAGCGGGTGCGGACCACGTTTTCTTTATCCGCGCCCAGGGACCGCAAGGCCTGCTGGATAATCTCCAGGCAGCGGCGGGTTTGGGCTGCCGGGTCTCCAGGGGCAAAGGTGCTGCCATCTGGGGCGACCGACGCTGTGCCCGTGACGTAAATCTGACTGCCGACTCGCAAGGCGCGGCAATAGCCGACCTTCTGCTCCCACGGAGCGCCGGAGTAGACGCGTTGGATTTTCATGATACCACCTCTTTTTGGGAAAAGGCGCAAATTTGTATCATCGAGGCGCGTTTTTGCATGTCGTTCGTATGTATTTCGTATCTTCTTTTTGGGGATGTCCCAAAAATCTTAACGCAAGGTGATGAAGACGCAAATGTCTGGAGAAGGTTTTGTGATTGTTCAGGTAGCACAATGTTTACTCGTCATTGTGAGTAAACCCACAGCACGTTGGGCGCTGCTCAAAATGAAAGAGACTTT
>DYKW01000251.1 GCA_020722405.1 Anaerolinea thermophila | reverse complement strand
CATAAAAACTCTAAAAAGCCCTAACGGCGTGGGGGGCGTCTCTGTTGATAGAAAGGCCGGGTTCCCGGCGGTGGTTGGCAATTGCCCGCTCATCGGATGGTCTGGGAAATTCGGTGAGGTGTGATTGGGAAGCAAAAAGTCCCGCCCAGAATGGGCGGGACTTTTTTTGAGCGGGAGGAGGGAAGGTCAGGCTTCCACAATGGTTTTTGTGATTTTATAAGCCAGGAAGTTGAGTGCTTCCACCAGATGACCGGAAAAAGCCATACAGATTGCCAACACGATGGCGAAGAGTGTCAGGTCGCCCAGCACGTACCAGGGTTCTTTGGGGTCAGCCACGACGTAGTGTACCAGCATGGCGAGAAAGTGCACCAGGGTGCCCATTAGCAAAGGAAGGAGGTAGAACTGATGTATGGGCATTGGGTGTAGACGATCAAGTAAGAGCACCACGAAGGCCATTACAACCAACAGGACAATATGCAGGAAAAATTTGGGGAGTGTGTAATTTTCCAGCGCCAATTTAGAAACTATTTTGATGTAAAACACCAACATGCCAGCCATGCTCAACACCGCGGCCATGCGTGCCAGTTGCAACAACCAGAAATTGTGGATTATTTTGATGCCATAACCCAGGATACCCACGCCGGAAAAAAATCCGATAGCGAGCACCACGACCTGAGCGATCAGTGCATCCCAGGGGGGCAATTGGCTTTGGAATAGGACGAGATAGCCGACATATCCCCCGGCCAAGAGGGCGGGGTAGAGCGTTAGCAGGGTCAATGAAATAAAAATGTAGCCTTGCAGAACTTTGTCGGACATTTGCAGGTTGGACGATTGGTTTTGCATAACGCCTCCCAAAACGGTTTTGCGGTTACCTGTTTTTATAGATGGTATTTCTTTACCGCCGAGAACGCAGAGAGCGTTGAGATGACAGAACGGGAAAATCTTGACCAGATCGCCGTTGATCGCCCGATGCCGATTCATCAGGCTCAGTTGCTTTCCTACCTGAAGCTTTCTGGTTGCAAGGTGGGCTTGCTGATCAACTTCAATGTCAGGGACCTGAAGGATGGCATTCGCCGGGTGGTGAACGACTTTTCAGATTCTCTGCGTTCTCCGCGGGCTCTGCGGTAAACAGATACTATAGATGCAATGATGAGCCTTTGTTGATTTTAGCACAAGAGCAAGATTTTTTGGTCAATAAATTTGCAAGTTGTAAGCGTGTCTGATCTGAAAATAGATTTTCATGTCTGGTGGTGAAAATCATTTTTCATGGCG
>DYKW01000250.1 GCA_020722405.1 Anaerolinea thermophila | reverse complement strand
CGCTTAGTCACGTAGTCAGGTTGTAGGTTCTGGTAGACACATAGCCGATGGAAAACTCTGGTAGACACATAGCCAGGACGAATCTGGCAATTACGTAGCCGGTTGCTCCTTAACAACTTCATACTCTGACAAACCGCGAATGCGGACTTTTGTCAGCCAATCCGCAGGGAGGCGTTTGATCTCTTCACCCGTTTGCGAGTAAGCCACAAACTGCCGGGTTTCCAAATCAAAGGTGATTGTGACAAACTGGAAACGGTAAGCCGTACCCACCGAGTAGACGCGATCTGCAAAGTGGAACTGCCCTTTGGCGCTGGTGTGTCGGATCCATTTGCCACCCGCAAGGTATTGAAAGACCCTCTGCATGTCGAACAGTTGGTCTTCCAAATCACGCCGATAGGGGCGTTTCGGCGTCAAGGCTTCCGGGTGAGCCTGAATCGGGATTTGGCCGCGACAGGCATTGGCTCGGGAAGGAATCCGTTCGTTCAAGCGGGTGAGTTCCGACTGGACGTGCGCTAGAAAATCGGGCCAGGTTTCCACTTTCAGCCCGCTCAACATTTGTTTGTCGAAGGTGCGATGGGAGCGTTCCACGCTGGCATTTTGCGTGACCCGCTGGATGAGTTTGTGAAGGATGCCCAGTCCAACCAGCCACAAGGTGAAATCGGACGGGAACGGCGATTGGTCGGTGCACACCAGGACTTTGTCCTTGTCGGTTTGAAAAATGTCTGGCAAGCCCCACTTTTCAAAGGTGTCACGGCAGTCTTCACGGGCTTCGACCTGGCTCACCTTCCGTTCCCAGCGTTTTTCGCCTGCCTGATGGGGAAAACACCCAACGGTGATGCCCCACTTGGGAGCGCGAACATTCGTCACATTGAAGTAGCCCAACGGGTCGACATGCAAACGCTCCTGCATGTCCAGTTGGAAAACCACCACATCCTTGCCTTCCGGGATGGGTTCCACCGGTGGCGGCAGGCGCAAGTTGCGCTGGTGCGTCACCAGACGATTCCCAAATTGATGGAAATAGGCTGCGGTTTGCGCGGGTTTGGGCAACTTCCGGCCTTTGATACTCGGCCGTTGCGCCACTTCATCCAAGACCACTACGGCGCCCCACTCCGGATGTTGGCGTTTCACTCGCAGGATTGCAAACCGCACCAGCGGGTCAAAAGTGCTCAGGATTCCGGTCTGGGGCGGTCCCGCTGATTTGGGTTGAAAGGCACTGTCCGGAGCGTGTTGATAGGCCAAACAATGTTTCTTGACCGTAGACACTCTCCAGCCGTATTCGCGGGCGATGGCCGGGTAGCTCCAGCCCTC
>DYKW01000072.1 GCA_020722405.1 Anaerolinea thermophila | reverse complement strand
CGATAGACCGCTAGCAGCCTACGCACATAGCCTCGAGGGGAGGCCGGAGGTGGAACATGTTACAGAAGCGAGAAAAAGACCGTGAAACCTCCCATTAAAGGCTTTTGGGGTAAGCTCCTGCAAGATAAAAGCACGGGCAAGGTTCTGTCCTGGCTACCGCTTTCCGATCACTGCCTTGATGTAGCAATGGTCTTTCGTAACCTGGTTGAACTCCCTGGAATCAGAAAAAATATTGAAAAGGCGGTGGGTAAGCCCCTTAGCAATACACAATGTGAACGCTTGGCTGTCATTGCCTTCCTTCATGATCTTGGCAAGTGCAATATTGGATTCCAGGCAAAACGTGACCATCTGGCACGCAACACAGCAGGGCATGTCAGGGAAGTGGCGCCGTTATTCTTCGAAGAGAAATTAGCTGTCAATGCATATGAAGCGCTGGGTCTTCAGGACATGACCGGATGGTTCTCTGAAGAGGAAGATCTCCACCGGATGCTGCTTGCTTCCGTCTTCCACCATGGGAAACCCGCCTTTGACTGGAATGCGGCAGACAGTGCCGATACCAGGGCTATGATCAAATACTGGAAATCCACCCATGACCTTGATCCTTTCGACGGACTGCGCGCACTGGGCGAGGCCGCGCGGAGTGTCTTCCCTGAAGCATTTCAAAAAAAGTCTGAGGCTATCAAGGTCAACGTCGCACTCGAACATCATTTTGCAGGCCTCATAATGTTGGCCGACTGGCTCGGCTCCCATAGTGAGGCGTTTTTCCCTTTCGAGCATGAGGGCGATCGTATCGAATGGTCACGCCAGCAGGCAAAAAAGGCGCTCGCAGCAGTTGGCCTTGATGTGACCCAGGCCCGTTCTCACATAGCCCGTAGATTTCCGCCTTTTGGGGCCGTATTCGGCATCGATGCCAAGCCGCGCCCCTTGCAATCGGCATTGGCAAGTGCTGAACTTCCGCATCTTCTCGTCGCCGAGTCGGACACCGGCTCGGGAAAGACCGAAGCGGCACTCATGCATTTTTTGGCGCTCTTTGCCGTCGGGCTCGTAGATGGACTCTACTTCGCCCTACCCACACGCGTTGCGGCGCGAGAACTATACGGCCGGGTCACTGCCGCCATGCAGCGCGTTTTCGGCGAGGATTGCCCGCCTGTCCTGCTTGCGGTGCCAGGTTATACCCATATCGACGGCGAGCCAACGAATGTCTTGCCTGCCGAGACCCGTCTCTGCCATGAGGATGACCGGCTCCGGCGCGAACGGGCCTGGGCTGCTGAACGTCCCAAGCGCTTCCTCGCTGCGCCTATAGCCGTGGGCACCATCGACCAGGCCTTGTTTTCGATTATTCAGGTGCCACATGCCCATTTGCGCGCTGCCTGTCTGGACCGTTCCCTGCTGGTCATCGACGAGGTGCATAGTTCCGATGTTTATATGCGATACCTTGCGCGCAAGCTTCTTGACCGGCATCTCAAGGCCGGTGGGCGCGCTTTGCTCCTCTCCGCCACCCTTGGCAGTGCTGCTCGGGCTGAATATCTCTCACCAGGAGGAGGCCATGCCCCGACGCCGGAGCCTTTCGAGGATGCCGCAACGCAACCCTACCCGGCCCTCGGTGCGCCCGTAGGACCATTGCGGGCGCTCCCGGACCCTCACGGGTATGTCAAAAGCGTCAGACTGGACCCGCAGGATTGTCTGCAAGCGCCTGAGGCCTTGCTGCCCCGTTTACGTGAGGCCATGATTCAGGGCCAGAGGGTGTTGGTCGTGATGAATACCGTAAGCCGCGCCATAAAATTCACCCGCCTGGTCGATTCCGATGCGGAATTGGCGCCACTTCTGTTTACGGTCACTGGCCATCGCTGCCCGCATCACGGACGCTTCGCCCGGCCCGATCGAGAGCTGATGGATAAGCAGGTCAGCGCCAGGCTGGGCAAAGCCTCTTCTCCCGGGGCAGTGCTCCTGATCGGCACCCAGACCCTGGAACAGAGCCTTGACATAGATTCTGATTGGCTGATATCCGACCTCTGCCCTATTGACGTGCTCCTGCAGCGAATCGGCCGCCTGCATCGACATGATCGCGGCCCTCGTCCCACACCTATCTGCACGGTCCTGCTCCCTGAGGAAGAGGACTTCTCTGTGTTCCTGAACCGTTCAGGTGAGGTCAAGCGCAGAGGTCTCGCCGGGCTGGGTACTGTCTACGAAGACCTGCGGATCCTGCAACTGACGCGCGACCTGGCATCAAAGGCACCCACTATCGAAATCCCGCGCGACAACCGGAGACTTGTGGAAGCCGCCACGCACCCGGACCGGCTGAAAACGTTGCAAAGCGATGCTTGGGCGAAACACACCCAGCACATCGAAGGCATTGGTGGGGCGAAGCAATCCGCCGCCCATGCCGCCGCCATGCCCGACAAGCACTTTGGCGATTTCATGTTTCCTTCTACGATAGAAAGACATCTGGCAACCCGTCTCGGCATCAATGAGCGCCGCCTACTTTTGGGGGGTAAATTTACCTCACCCTTCGGCCAAGACCTCGAAGAGATCAATCTCCCGGGCCATCTTGTCCAAGGACTGGAAGCCGAAGAGGCCGATTTCGTGAGCCAGGATACTGATACTCTGACCATACAGGCCGACCCTCAAGGCCGGTTTATTTACCGCTATACCCGTTTCGGACTGGAGAGAATCGATGAACCTGCTCGTTGATCCCGTCTTTCACATCCATACTTCCACAGGACGAGGCCGCTACAGCCTGCCCGAATTGATGGCCCTCTTGGGCGAGGATCGAGTCGAGAGTCTGCCCGGTCTGCAACGGCATCAGGAAGACGCCTTCCATATCTTTCTGTGCTACCTTGCAGGCGCGGTACTCAGCCGTATCGGTGTCGCCGACCCCAAGCAGGACTCCGACTTTTGGCGTGATGGCATCCGCCAACTCACCCGACAGGAAGGTTGCGCGGACGACAGCGCCTGGACCTTGGTGGTGGATGATCCCACAAAGCCTGCCTTCATGCAGCCGCCGGCGCCGTCGAGGGAGATTTTCCAACGCGATTACAAGGTTGACTCAACTTCACCTGACAGTTTCGATGTGTTGCAGACGGCGAAAAATCATGACATCAAGAAGTCCCGATCTGTCGGCTCGGATTTGGAGGCGTGGCTATTCACAATCGTCTCCAAACAGACCATGACCGGTTTGCTTGGCAAAGGGAATGGCGGCGGCATGAATCGCGGGATAGTACGCATGAATAGCGGATACGGAAGTCGCCCTTGCGTGTCGTGGCTTCCATCTCATCGAAGCAGTAACGAGCGATGGCGGCGTGATGTTAGGCATCTTCTTCGAATACGAGAACAATTATTGTCACCGCCGTATCAGTATTCGACTGAAGGAACTGTCTTGGTATGGATCGCCCCCTGGGATGGCGGTACCAGCCTATCTCTCCCGACACTTGACCCGTTTTTCATAGAGGTCGCACGCCGTGTCCGTTTACGACAAGGCCAAGATCGCCTGGAGATGTTCACTTCAGGTTCGGCTGTTACACGTATTGCTGCCGAGGAACTGAAAGGCAATCTCGGTGATCCCTGGATACCGATCAACCAAAAAACCAATGGGGCATTGACCGTTCCCGCGACCGGACTGACCCCGCAACTGCTCAGGGATTTGATCTTCGGTGACGGTGATTTTGCACCGGCTGCGATGCAGGAACCGCCACATATAGCTGGAAGTGGATGGATTTCTGCGTCGGTGCTTGTTCGTGGGCAAGGCACCACGGATGGTTTTCATGAAGTCGCCATTCGCATCCCAGAGCGTGCCCGCTCAGTTCTCTTCGGCTGCGGAGTCCATCGAGACAGGCTTTCAAAGCTCTCCAAGCTTGGTCTCGATGTGGCTTCGACCATCAACTACAAGGCCCTTCGTCCTGCCCTCTTTTCGCTTATGGAGGGGGGGCCGGAATCTATAATCCTCGACAAGACCGAAGTGGCGAAATGGGTGGACAATGCCACCAAACCCTTCGGTCTGAATTGGAAACCACATTACTTCGATTGGCTCTGGTCCACGATGGAGATCCCCGACGATGACGATGCCCTGCGCCCCTGGTTTGAACGGCTACGCAAGTTCGCCCATGACACCCTCAACCGAGCGATGGAACGTGTGCCAATGCGCAGCGGCCGTTCTTATCGCGCAAAGACCAAGGCCCAAGGCCTGTTCATCGGTAGTCTGTACAAGAATTTCCCTCAATACATGGAGGTGACCCATGACCAACCCTAATGCACGCGCCCCGGCGGCCCATGTACCTGCTTTGGCGAGGATACTGGCCGACGACAGCTTTCCAAACGGAGAACGGGCAGCACTCAAACGCATGGCCCTGGACGGCCCCGCACCCCTTGCCCTGCATCGATTCCTTTTGCGCTACATCGATGAACCCTGGCAGGGAGATGTTTGGCTTTCCGACTGGCGCGCCCTGATCTGTGCGTTGGCCTTGCAACGCGAGGGCGGATTCAACACTGAACGACCCCTCGGGCAGGCACTGGCAGAGGCACGTTTTGCTGAAAGCCGGCTGGAGCGGCTTCTCGCCGTTCACGGTGACACCCTGCGTGCCCTTGCCCTTCGCGCCGCCCGGCAACTGTCCGCCAAGGGCATCGCCTGCGACTGGCGTCAGTTTGCAGAGCTGCTCTTTTCCCGAAACGCCGAGGCGAGGGAGCGGATCAGCATCCGCATAGCCCGAGATTTCTATCGCAATCTGAAAACCAAGAAGGAGGAATGACTATCATGTTTCTTCAAATCCATACATTGACGTCCTATCATGCCGCCCTGCTCAACCGGGACGACGCCGGACTTGCCAAACGCATACCCTTCGGCAATGCCGAGCGTATGCGGGTTTCCTCCCAGTGTTTGAAAAAACACTGGCGGGACGACCTGCACCGCTCCCTCGACCTTCCTGGCGGTATTCGATCCAGGATGTTTTTCGAGCGCGAAGTGCTGCGGCGTGTAGTTGAATCCGGCCTCGACGAAGGGACAGCACGCAAGCTGGTGGGTACCTTACTGAAACGCCTTGTGCAGGGCGGCCAGGACAAGAAGAACCCCTTGCGGCTCAACCAGCCTGTACTCTTCGGCAAGCCGGAGGCGGATTATTTCGTCCGACTGATCTTGGAAAGCGCGAAAGAAGGCGAAGATCCGGTCAAGATCCTTGAGGAACAGCTGAAAAGCGAGAAAGGCAACCTCCGTGCCCTTATGCAGTCCGCAGGCCAAAACGATCTGTACGCCGGCATAGAAGGCGCCCTGTTCGGCCGATTTGTCACATCCGACATCCTCGCCCGTTCCGACGCAGCAGTGCATGTGGCGCACGCCTTCACCGTGCATCCCCTCACCACCGAGGTGGACTACTTCACTGTTGTGGACGACCTCAAGGAGGAACTTGAGGATGCAGGCGCTGCCCACGCAGGTGACATGGAACTGGGAGCCGGGCTTTTCTACGGCTATGTTGTGGTCGATGTGCCGCTTCTGGTCTCGAACCTCTCCGGTTGCGATCGCAAGGAGTGGAAGGCCCAGCCCCAAGAAACGTTAGAGGACGCCCGTAACGTCCTCGCCCGCTTGATCGACGCCATTGCCACCGTCAGTCCAGGTGCCAAGCTGGGTTCCACCGCGCCCTATGCCCGCGCTGCCTGCGTGCTACTGGAAACCGGCAGCGCCCAGCCCCGCACGCTGGCCAATGCCTATCTAAAGGCCATCAGGCCCACCGGCGATCCCATGCAACAGTCCGTGGATGTGCTCTCTCAACACCTGAACGCCATTGATGCCATGTATGGGAAGGAAGAACAGCGCTTTTTATCCGCCATAAGTTCTTTGGATATCACGACGTTCAAGGATGTCGAGTCCGGTCCTCTGAAAGACATGGTCGCCAAGGCAATGGACAGCCTGTTTGGAGCCAACTGATGGATGCGCTCGTTCTCCGCCTGGATGCACCCATGATGAGTTTCGGCGGGGTCATGGTTGACCATCACAATGTCACGGATCGGTTTCCAGGGCTTTCGATGTTCGCCGGATTGATCGCCAATGCCTTGGGCTGGACCCATGCGGAAGGTGATCGAATAGGCCGATTGCAGGAAAGGCTCATCGTTGCATCTCGCTGGGATATTTTGCCGGAGGCCGTCATTGATTACCATACCGTGGATCTCGGTCAGCCGAAGATGCGTGAACCAGGCTGGACAACACGCGGCACTCCGGAACATCGGGATGGCGGTTCAGATGCCAGGTTTGGTACGCACCAGCGGTACCGCCATTACTGGGTCAACGGAGTCTTGACCGCTGTGCTCGCCTTGGCCGAGGAAGACGAAGGGCCTACCCTTGAGCACCTTGCGGCGGCACTGCGCCAGCCCGCTCGCCCGCTATTTTTTGGCCGCAAGACCTGCCTGCCCAGCTCGCCCATCCTGATCGACCGCATGAGCGGGGAAGATATATTGAGCATCCTCAAGGGCATATCCCGCTACCGGTGCCCAGTTCGCCCACAGAGGGAGCACATGCCTGCCCGCTGGCCGTCCGATACGGGCAATCCCCGAGAGGACCAGATCAAGCCTATCTACGACCAGCGTGACTGGAAAAATCAGTGGCATGCCGGAAGACGCATGGTCGCGGAGGGCCTTTTGAATGAGGCAACGCCATGATCTACATGATTGACCTGCCCCTCGATGCCGCAAAACTGATGCGATTTGCCTGGAGCCAAGGGCATGGACGAACAATGGATGAGGACTTCGGTTATGCCGCTCATGCCTGGCTTGCCGCTACCTTTGGCGGAATCGCCCCTAAGCCTTTCCGGTTGCTCGAGAACCGGCAGGGTTTACGCATACTCGGTTACACATCTTCTCCACTTGAAGATCTGCTTGAACATGCCAGCACCTTTGCAGAACCGAGCGCCATGGCCGTCTGCGATTGGTCATCCGCCGCCGGAAAGGCCATGCCCTCGGATTGGAGCACGGGCCGCCGACTTGGATTCGAGGTGCGAGTCTGCCCGGTCAGCCGGGCCGAAAGGGAGCGCGATGTCTTTCTGGTCGCGGTGAGCCGGGCTGAGACCGCAGGTGAAGAACCACCCTCTCGCCCCCAAGTGTATGTGGAATGGCTTATGCGACAACTCACCGCCGACGGCTCGACTATTTGCGAAAAAGACGACGTGCGCATGATCGGTTTCCGCCGTGTCCGCGTCCAGCGGAGCGCACAAAGAAAAAAGGGCATCGAACGGCCGGATGCCCTTTTCTCAGGATCGCTGACCATCAAGGATTCTGATGCCTTTACCAGGATGCTGGTGCGAGGAATTGGCCGTCACCGTGCCTTCGGTTTTGGCATGCTGCTTCTGAGACCAGCCACATGAATAGCCTGCTGCCTGGTCGTTTGGGACTTGCGGAAGCACGCATTCCTCATGCGGATCGCCATGGACTTCTTTGGCTCTCCCGAGGAAACCTCTATGTTGAGGACGGCACGCTGCGATTCATTGCGGCCGAGTCCGATGAATTGAAGGCAGGCAACTATGCCATCCCCTACCAGGGAGTGTCCATGATTCTCCTCGGCCCCGGTTCAACGGTCAGCCATGACGCTTTGCGAATCCTCGCAAGGCATGGAACGCTTCTCGCCGCAGTAGGTGAGGGAGGGGTCAAATTTTATACCGCTCCGCCCATGGGACAGGGCCGATCCGAGGTGGCCCGCGCTCACGCCAGACTCTGGGTAAATGAAAAAGCCCGCCTCGACGTCGCCCGCCGCATGTACGCATTGCGTTTCGGCAGGATATTGCCCCATCGCGACATTACTATGCTTCGAGGTATCGAAGGGGCGCGGGCAAAGGAAACGTACCGAATCCTATCCAAGCAGTTCGGTATCCCTTGGCATGGACGGCGTTATGACCGCCAAGACCCAGAGGGGGCGGATGCTCCCAATCAGGCAATCAACCATGCAGTCACGTTCGTCGAAGCTGCTGCGGATGTGGCGGTCGCCTCTGTTGGTGCACTACCTCCGCTTGGATTTATCCACGAAGACTCTAGCAATGCCTTCACCCTCGATATTGCGGACCTCTATCGTACCGAACTCACCATACCTCTTGCGTTTTCCGTGGCAAAGAAAGTCCTCGGCGACCCGTCATTGCAACTGGAACGGGAGATTCGGAAGAAAGCGGCACGCCGATTCAGGCAAATGAAGCTCATCCCCAAGATGATCGACAGGATCAAGGAGCTCCTCGGTGTCGACGACAATAGTGGTGACGCGAAACGTCTCTGACAGAATCAGGGGTTTCCTCGCCTCGTCCATGCTGGAGCTGGCGCCAGGCCTTTATTGTGCGCCCCGCATTTCACCTGCTGTCAGATTTCGCATCTGGAACGTTTTGTCCGAGTGGTTTGCGTACGAGGATGGCGCCTCCATCGTCATGCTTTGGGCGGACTCACAGAAGCCGGGTGGTCTGTCTTTGGAAGTCCTGGGAGTTCCGCGAATAGGCCTAGAAGAAGTTGATGGGCTTATTTTGAGCGTAAGATCATAATGCGTTCCTTGAAAACAAGAAATAATCCAGTATGTTATTGGTAAGAGTCTCCCCCGCGCACGCGGGGATCGACC
>DYKW01000249.1 GCA_020722405.1 Anaerolinea thermophila | reverse complement strand
GATGGCGATTCCGATTATTCAACGCGATGGCGCAACATCAAACGGGCGTTTACCGCGAGCATTCCGCCCGACCAGCGCCCCGCCGTGTTTGCCAGTCGGCAGCATAAAAAGGAACAGGCGATTTGGCAGCGGCGATTTTGGGAGCATCGCATCCGGGATGACCGGGATTTTGGTAATCATGTCGATTACATTCATTTCAATCCAATGCATCACAAATATGTGTATCGAGCGATCGATTGGCCATATAGCAGCATTCATCGGTATATCCGTCAGGGCATGTTGCCGGCGGATTGGGGAAGTTCGCCGATTCAGTTACCCGAGTGCGTGGGCCATGAGTAGGTTGGGTTGCCATCGGCAACCCAACATCTGAGTGCGGGTCAGACCCATCGCGGAGGCGTTCATACAGCCTGTGTTCTTTGTCACGCTTTGGCTGGAGTAGCTCTTTCATAGTTCTTTGGTGACCCAACGGACAGCGCTTGAGGCGCAGCGCCGAAGGCGCTGTCGCCTCCAATCGCAGGTTGGGCGGCATCTCGCTTCACCTACGGGCAAACCGAACCTTCGTCTCGGTCGCCACTACAAACTGATTGGGCAACTGAGCCTCATAATCATGGAGCAACCGCCGAAGCACCTCTATCTTCACAGCCGCCCTCTCATCATCCAGCCGCAGAAGAATGACTCCCCGATGAGATCGCCCTTCCCCATAAATCTTCTCCCCAAAGTCCTTGTCATTGGTGATCAGAATCCAGTTCTCCGCAAAGGCTTTCTGGATAATCGTCTCATCATCCCAACCTCGCGCCTCATCATATACGGAGAAAACCTCGTGTTCTTGCTTACGTAGCCATTCCGCGACGGCAGGCCCGGTGCACTCATCCACCAGGAAACGCATTTATGCCGGCTCCACGGATAACGGCATAAACACCGTGCTTTCCAGCGCCTTGGTTGCAAACAGAATACAGGCTTGAATATCTTCGTGGGTGAGGCCCTTATACTCCTGGAGAATTTCCTCCACTGTCGCCCCGTGCGCTAACAGATTCAGGATATACTCAACCGTCAGCCGGGTCCCACGAATGACGGGCTTCCCAACCATAACTTTTGGATTAACAATAATCCGTTCAAGCAATTGCTCGTCCCTCATCATCTTACCACCACTCTTGCCAGTGTATGCCGCCCAACGTATTTCTCACCTGACGGTGTGTAGCGGCAGCGGAACACCGGTCAGGTACAGAAAATGGTTCGCGCCTCATTGCTCCCGCAAGCATATTGTGAAATGCTTTGATTTCGATGGCGACCTGCGCCATTGCGAAAGGATATCGACTGTT
>DYKW01000071.1 GCA_020722405.1 Anaerolinea thermophila | reverse complement strand
GATTCATCAGGCTCAGTTGCTTTCTTACCTGAAGCTTTCTGGTTGCAAGGTGGGCATGCCGATTAACTTCAATGTCAGGGGCCTGAGGGATGGCATTCGCCGGGTGGTGAACTCCAGATTCTCTGCGGGCTCTGCGGTAAACAGATACGTCTCCCATTTCGGTTGTTATCTGCCGTGCGTGGGCAAAAACGAATCAGCCGCGGGCATCGGACAGACGCCGGTAGAGAGCATACCACAACGGCTTGTAAACGACATCTATGGGGGCAGCGCTACGCCGCAAATGTCCACCAAAGCCGCGTTTGAAGCGATACACGCCCCACAAGCCATCCTGGCGTTGGGTGAATTCGGCTTCGAGTTGGGGCTCGTCGGCATCGGGCACGCCCCACAGGTCATATTCTGTGCAACCACGCGCCTTTGCCCAACGCATGGCCTCCCATTGCAAGAGATAGGTAGGCATACGGTTGCGCTCCTGATTGTTGGAAGCGCCGTATAGATACCAGGCACGCTTGCCCCAGGCAAAGACCATCAGTCCGGCCAGCGGTTTTTCTTCGTAAGTGGCCATCAACAAGGCACAAGCACCCCGCGGTTGAAAAAGGTCGTATGCCCATTGGTAGTATGCCTGACTGTGCACGCCAAAACTATCTCGTTCGGCAGTTGCTTGCATCAAATCGTAGAAGGACGCGATGTCGTCCGAAGGGGCCACGACCACCCCTTTGCGGGCTGCCAGACGGATGTTGTAGCGCGTCTTCTGGTGCATAGCCGCCAGGACTTGCGGCTCTTCAGGGGTCAGGTCTACTATCAGGGTGCGGCGGGGCTGGATCCCCTTTGAGACAGCTTTTCCCTTTGGGTGCGGCCGCCCCCCCTCAAGTTCCGGTTCGTGCTCCCAGGCATCGGGTTCAATTTTCAGGAAAATCGCGCGTTCTTTGGAACATAGATCATCCAACGCTTTCCAAAAATCCGCATCCGGCGTGCCTACCGGCCCTTTCGGCAGATAGGCTATGCGCAATCCTAAGGGGAGTTCACGAAATAAGACCTGGGCGCCACAGCGCCCTACAATCAAGCGCCGAGGGTACCAGCCAAAGGAACGTTTGAGTTCACCCCAGGCGACGGTTTGCAACAAGTGCGCATTCGGCGCGTGGCGTTCCAGGAAGTCCTGCCAAACAGATGCTGAAATTGTCATAAATGCTCAACTATAGGAAACGATGTCCAATGCTTGTGTCATACCCACCGCTGCCCCGGGAATAACTTCATCCAACAAGCGAATGATGGTGTCCCGTTCCCCTTGTCGTGCGTAGTAGATGAGATCATCCACCACACGCTCAAGGGCTTCGCCGGTGAGAATATCTTCTTCAGCCAGGCGCACGATGTCGGGGTGTTCGGTATCTTCGTAGTGCGTCCATTTATCCCACAATTCTTCGCTCAACTTCTCTCCCGGGCGGATGCCGGTAAAGGTGATTTCGATATCCCGCCCTGGTTCCAAACCGGAAAGGCGGATCAGGTCTTCGGCCAAATCGAGAATGCGCACCGGCTCCCCCATACGCAATACAAAAGCCTCCCCCTCCTTTCCCAGGGCTGCGGCCTGTAAAACGAGATGGACGGCTTCGGGAATGGTCATAAAATAGCGTTTCATTTCGGGGTGTGTCACGGTAACCGGGCCACCCTGGGCAATTTGCCGTTTGAAAAAGGGCACTACGCTGCCGCGACTGCCCAACACATTTCCAAAGCGCACCACAGAGAAATGGCGTTTGTTGCGGTGAGCCGCATCCAACACCAGAAGTTCGGCAATGCGCTTGGTTGCGCCCATCACACTGGTAGGACGGATGGCTTTATCGGTGGAAATCATGGTCAGGCGTTCCACGTTATAGGTAAGGCACATTTCCACGATGTTACGGGTGCCCAAAACGTTGTTGGTGACGGCTTCTTCCACATTGCTTTCCATCAAGGGCACATGCTTGTGCGCGGCAGCATGGAAAACCACTTCTGGCAAGAACGTGGAAAAAATGGTGTGCAGCCGATCACTATCGCGGGTATCGGCGATGACCGGTTCAACGCGCAATTCGGGGAAGGAAGAACGCAATTCCATGAGTGTTTCGAAGATGCTGTTTTCCCCATGCCCCAAGAGGATGAGCACTTGCGGCTGCCAGCGTGCGATTTGTTGACACAACTCCCGCCCAATAGAGCCCCCCGCGCCGGTGACCAAAATGCGCTTGTCTGCCAAGTAGTGTCCCACGTTGTGATGACTCATGTCTGTAGGTGCACGGCGCAGCAAGTCGGCAATATCAACGTCGCGTAACCGGCCGACATTGACCTTGCCTCCGAGCAATTCATAAATGCCGGGCATGGTGCGGAAAGGCACCTTACTCTGGCGGCAAATTTCGGTAATGCGGCGCAACACCTTTCCCGGTGCACTGGGAATGGCAATGACCACCTCATCGATGCGTTTTTGTTCCACCAGGCGCGGCAGGTCTTGAATCGTTCCCAATACCGGTACATTGTGAACACGCTGGTTTTGTTTTTGTGGGTCGTCATCCACAAAGCATACCGGTTTCGCTAAAAGCAACGTGCTGCGTTGCATTTCACGCGCCACCAACGCGCCAGCGTCTCCGGCACCAACGATCAAGGTGCGTTTTACGCTTGATCTGTCTTGCTTGCCGACATTGCGCATTTCCCATAGCAGGCGCAGCGCAAACCGGAGCCCGCCAATAAGCGCCAGTGAAAGCAGTAAATCGATGAGGATGGCAGAGCGAGGAAAGCCGAGGTAGCGAACCGAGGGTAGTATCTGCTGGATGGTGGTCAATAGAAAAATGGCACCCCCTAAAATCACCGAGGCCACGGTTGATGCCACGATGATAACCATCATTTCCGAAATACTGGCATAGGCCCATATACGCCGGTACAGGCCAAAGAGACGATAAACCAGGGGTTTTATGAGTACCGCCAGCCCCATCATCCACCACATTTGTGGTTGATAGTAGACGAACAATGGGCCAAGGTCAAGGCGCAAGGCAAAAGCACCGGCCACCGAAAATGCGGTCAGTAAGATATCGAGCAAGACCACATAGGCATTTGGCATTTGCAAGTTTACCCTGGAGGAAAGGGGTAGTTTCTTCACGTCAAGGCTCCTAACGGCCACGCAATCCAACAATCGTCCATGGGGTGCGCATCAAGATAATCAAGTCCATCCACAATGTACGATGTTTGATGTAATACAGGTCGTACTCCAATTTGATGCCGGTTTCTTCGATGGTGGAGGTATAGCCGTAGTTGACCTGCGCCCAACCGGTAATGCCCGGTTTAACAAGCATGCGAGTACGGTAAAAAGGCACGTGTTTTTCGAAGTAGGCTATCAGTTCTGGGCGTTCGGCACGCGGCCCTATCAGACTCATTTCACCCCGTAGAACATTGATAAACTGGGGCAATTCATCGAGATGCGTCTTTCGTAAAATACGCCCCACCCGCGTCGCACGGTCATCATTCTCTGTAGCCCATTGAGCACGGCCATTGGCTTCGGCATTTCGCCGCATGGTGCGAAATTTGATAATACGATAAGGCCGTCCACCACGCCCCAGGCGTTCTTGAGTATAGAAAATCGGGCGCCCGTCGTCCAAGAAAATGGCAAGGGCTATTAGCGGGAAAAGTACCAGCAGAAAGAAGACCCCCACCAAACCACCGAAAATATCAAGCAAACGCTTGGAAAGTGCGTAAAAACCACTGACGCGGGCTTCATCTACAAAGGAGCGTATCAGCCATGTTGCATCCAAATATTGAATGGGTACCCGCTGTAACAACTCCTCGTACATCACCGGCATACGAGTAATTTCAATCCCTTTTTCTTGAGCAGCCAGCAAGGCCTCAAACATCGGTTGGCTAATTTCGCCGGAAATCGCCACCAGGACATCGGAAACGTGGCGCTCTTGAATGACCTTTTCTAACGCTTGACTACCGCCCAACACCGGGTAGTCTTCAATTAATTGCCCTTGTTTTTGCGGATCATCGTCTAGTAGTCCAACCAGGTAAAAAGGCGGCGGCCACAAGCCTTTAATCACGCGCAACAACGCCTGACCTGAACGTCCTGCACCTACAATGACCACCCGCCGCATGAAATATGGGGTGGTAAAAATGCGAATGTACATCATCCGCCAAAGCAAGGTAAACAACGAAGCCCCCACCAGAAAACCGGCTACACCACGGCGCGGCAACAAAGAACGCGGTGGATCCGTGTACACGAAATACAGCGTCAGGTAAATTACCAGGCCAATGCCAGCGGCTGTTAAAACGCCATTGACCGTACGCCGCCACTCTCCGGCAACCTTGATGTCATATAGTTCTACCATCAGAACAAGCCAAATAAATGGTAAGGCGTAAAACCATATGGGCGGACGGGTACGTAAAAATTCCTGGAAGCCAAATTTTTGCAGGTAGGCTTCGCCCTGGTACCAGAAAAAAAGCGCTACAAGCAGTGCGATCCCTGTCGCCAATAAATCACCAATAACCAACAGGGTTTGACGTTCACGTGGTCGCAACTGCCAACGTACAGTAAGAGGGATCGGTTCAACAGGTTGAATATTCAAAAGAGCCTCAGAGGTTCGTTTGGCACTGGAGGCTGGCGTTTTTTATTTGGCCGCTATTGGTTTTCGCGAGTGCGTAATCTGTGTCCATTTGTGGATTGGTCATCCGTCGATTTTCGCCAGACTCCAGTTTGTTGATGCTTTTTAGCGGCTGGGTGTTTTTTTTGCAAGCGCCGATTTTATCATGCTCCACAAAAAGGCAGTACCCCAGGCCAGGTGCATCGTGGCTATGGCAAGTGCAGTAAACAAGCCAACAGACAAGGAACGCTCTCGATAGGCGGTGTGCAGCGCAATCAACGCCAAAAGCAAAAGGTATGTTCCAAGTTGCAATGCCAACAACCAACGCGCAAACCACCACCATATCCCTAAGAGGGAGAGCACTGCAATCCCCAGCACAAAAACCGGCGGCAGAGCCTGCCGCCAGCGTAAGGTCTCAGGGTAACGCTGTAACATGCGCCATTTCCAAAAGCCATAACGTGCGTATTGCCTTACCAAGGCAGATAAGGTGGGGCGGGCATAGTAAGTCGCCCGGATTGCCGGGTTTAACCACACCACGCCGCCCGATTGTCGAATACGGGCATTGAATTCATAATCTTCATTGGTCAATAAGGTTTCATCGAAAGCGCCAATGCGTGCAATCAACCTACAGTAGAAGGCGCCAAATGGGACAGTATCTACGGCCTGAGCACGGTCGGCATAACGATAGCGGGCATCCCCTACCCCAAAGCGATGTGCGGCTGCCAGGGCAATACCACGGGCAACGGGTCCCGGCGCGCCAGGGTGAATATCCCATACACCACCCACGTTGTCCCCGCGCCCGGCTTGCAAATCGGCTACGCAGTGCGCCACATACTGCGGGTGGGGCACGGAATGGGCGTCCATGCGCACGATAATTTCACCGCGGGCGGCCCCTAACGCGACATTAAGCGCAGCGGGAATATTGCGGCGCGGATTATCCACAACACGCAGATTTAGATCGGGATGCTGGCGTTGAAAATCTGCAACCGCGGCCCGAGTACCATCACTGGACATGCCATCGGCAATGACGATCTCCAGACGTTCCAGAGGGTAAGTTTGGGTATACAAAGCACGCAACAACAAGGGGATGGTGTGTGCTTCATTGTAACACGGAACGATAAGCGAAACAAAAGGGAGCGTAGTCATGAGGACATTTTATGACTAGAAAAATGGCGAGCAGTGGTAATTTGGGAGAGACGGTGAAGGGGCAGCCGTATTTCAAAACACGCGCCACCCTGAGGGCGGTTGAACGCTCGTAACCTGCCACTATGGGCGCGGACGATTTCATCCGCGATTGCCAGCCCCAGGCCACTAC
Source organism: Anaerolinea thermophila (assembly GCA_020722405.1). Taxonomy (GTDB): domain Bacteria; phylum Chloroflexota; class Anaerolineae; order Anaerolineales; family DRKV01; genus DRKV01. Next base: position 2,696 of record DYKW01000071.1, on the reverse strand, counting down.
CGCGCGTTTTGCGCCCGGCGCGAGAAGATTCCCCCTGATAAAACCGTTCAAATATACGTGGCAGCACATCCGGGGGGATACCCGGACCGGTATCTTCCACGGTAACGAGCAGCATTTCGGGTTGCCGGCTAACCCGTAGGATCACCGCGCCCCCTGGGGGGGTGTAGCGAATCGCATTTTCTACTAAATTGGCAAAAACGCGAGTCAAGCGATCGGCATCTGCCGGAATAGAGGGCAGGTCGTCGTCCGCCTGTACGGCCAGGTTGATTTGTTTTTCCGCGGCCAGCGGGTTGAGTTTTTCCGTCACAGAAAGCAGCAAAGGCTTCAACGACAATGGAGAAAACTCCAGGTGTACGGTACCGGCATCGAAGCGTGCCAGTTCGAGCAGGTCAAGCACCATGCGGTGCATACGAGCGGCTTCGTCGTAAATCACCTGGGCTGCCTGGTGGCGCAGTTCTGGCGCATCTGCTGTACCGTCCAGGAGGGCTTGAGCGTATCCCTGGATGGAGGTAAGCGGGGTTTTCAGGTCATGGGAGACATTGGCGATAAAATCTTGTTGGGAACGTCGGCTAGCCTGCACCTCTTCAAGCATGACATTAAAAGCCTGCCCTAACGAACGTGCTTCCTGTGGTCCTTCAATGGGGACGGGGCGCGTCTCTCCATGCGCCAGCGCCTGCGCAGAAGCAGTCACACGTTGTAGAGGAGCCACAATCCAACGAGCAATAGCATAAGCCAACACCAGGGAGATAAGCAGAGCCACAGATGCCGCTCGCCCAAAGAGACCAAGTAATTCATCGCCAAAAACCGAACGTACAACCTGTAAACGTGCCGGACGTGGTGTGACAACCCACAAGTAGCCACTTTGTGGCAGGTGACGCGAGACAAAAAGCCACGCTTTGTTATCAGCGTCATGCGCCAGGCCGTTGGCGCGCGTCAACAGCCGGGGGGGGATCGTCAGGGAGGCGGCATCGGAAGGGGAGGTATCAATCACCACATGTCCATCGCTATTCAATACCAGAATGCGTACATCGTAGTTTTCTGCAGCACGCTGCACAGCAGTTTGCAAGGCACGCCCAGAAAGCCATTGGGGAGATTCCTGAAACCGGCGAGTGAGAGTCTGCGCAACGGTCTCCAAGCGCAAAAGAGCCTGGCGGTCAAGTGCGGGATTGTTCAACACGTACAAAAACAACCCTAAGCCCACGACCGCCAGCACTGCCAGGATAACGGCCAAATGGCTCAACAATAACCGGGTACGCAAGGAATGCCACATCAGGAAATGAGTTTATAGCCTACGCCACTAATGGTTTCGATGTGCACCTTGCTGCCGGCCAAACGCTTGCGCAAGTGGCTAATGTGCACATCCACAGTGCGGGTCTGCCCCATGAAGTCATACCCCCAAGCCAAACGAAGGAGTTTTTCACGCGACAAGACAATGCCATGATGCTGCGCTAACACCCTAAGCAAATTAAACTCCTGGCTGCGTATGGGAATTATCTTGCCCTGTATTTTCACTTCATGGGCGGCCAAATCAATGGTCAGATCCTCGATAGTGATGACCTGGTTGTCTTCTTCAGGTATCGGGCCACTACGCCGCAAAATGGCCTTGACGCGCGCGACCAATTCACGCGGGTTGAAGGGTTTGGTCATGTAGTCGTCGGCGCCTAATTCCAACCCCAGGATTTTATCCATGTCTTCGTCGCGTGCCGTCAGCATCAATACGGGCACAGCATTGCCTTCTTCGCGTAAGCGGCGACAAAGTGTCAAACCATCCATTTCTGGCAGCATCAAGTCGAGCACAACCAATGCCGGCTGATAATCGGTAATCATGCGCATTGCTTGCGCGCCATCGCGTGCTTCCAGGCAGCGGAAGCCTTCCTGTTGCAAGTATATGCGTGCCAGTTGGGTGATATTTGGTTCGTCATCCACCAGGAGAATCAGGGCATCGTTCATGCCAATCAATCCCCGTAGGGTGTAGGAACCAGCGCGATAGCCTCAATTTCGACTGCCGCGCCCTTCGGCAAGGCAGCGACCTGTACCGCCGAGCGCGCTGGGTAATTCTCGGTAAAGAATTCGGCATACACCGCGTTCATGCGGGCAAAATCTTGCATGTCTCGTAAAAAAACGGTCGTTTTAACCACATTCTCCAGACTAGACCCGGCAGCCTCGAGAACGTGTTTGAGGTTGAGTAAGGCCTGTCTCGTTTCGGCTTCTACTCCACCACTTACCATTTGTCCCGTGGCCGGATCCAGGCCGATTTGCCCGGCGGTAAAGACAAGTTGACCGGTGCGAACGGCTACCGAGTACGGGCCAATGGCGGCTGGGGCATCGGGTGCAATAATGATTTGTTTTTTCTGGGGTTTCATGGTTGCAATCCTTTCTGGCGTGGTTTGATGGTTTAGTCGTTGGTGCTCGTTGATTTTAAACGGAGTGGGGCATTTGGTCAAATTGTATTTGTTTACCGCCGAGAACGCAGAGAGCGCTGAGATGACAAAACGGGAAAATCTTGACCAGATCACGGAGAGCATGATCGGTGCCGCTATTGAAGTGCACCGCGCTCTGGGGCCTGGCCTTCTGGAGTCGGCGTATGAAGCCTGTCTGACTTTTGGCCCAACGCGGCCTGAAGGTGGAACAACAGAAACCTCTGCCCGTGGTCTATCGGGAGGTCAAGCTGGATTGTGGCTGCCGCCTGGATCTTC
>DYKW01000070.1 GCA_020722405.1 Anaerolinea thermophila | reverse complement strand
AAAAATAATTTTCACCACCAGACATGAAAATCTATTTTCAGATCAGATACCCGGAAAGCTTCTTTTTCCCCCCTCAGGGAAGGGGGGATCAAGGAGGAATGGGCGAGAGCACATCAATAGTGCATTCTTCGGGAAATAACAAGTACGTGATTGTAAGACAAAAAAGTCGCCTTACACAGGTCTTTCGCAAGCACTGTGTAGGACAGGCTTTCCAACCTGTCCACAGCCAGGTACGGGGAAAACAATCCCCCACCTCATGAGGAAACGGTTTTCCCTACCTCCGCTTGGGGCAGTAGCCCCCCATTTTGATGCGACCTGACGAAAGTCCTACTACATTCTGTGTGGAGTAAAAAAACGAACATGAAAAGTGAGTTTGCCCTGGCCTTCAATGAAATGTTGGAGGATAAACAATTACCTAAAGAAGTCATCATCGAAGCCATCGAAATGGCAATGGTTTCGGCCTATAAACGTGCGGTCAACGCGCCGAACGCCCAACGCGTAGAGGCAAAAATCGACCTGGAAACCGGTGAAGCCATCGTCTTGGTGGAAAAAGAAGTTACAGAAGACATCCAAGATGAACGCACCGAGGTGACCCTGGAGGAAATCCGCAAAACGCATCCCGATGCCCAATTGGGAGACATCGTCATGGTGGAAAGCACTCCGGAGGATTTCGGTCGTGTTGCTGCGCAGACAGCCCGACAGGTCATCCAACAACGCTTGCGGGAAGCCGAGCGCGAAGCACAACTGGCCCATTTTGAAAACCAAGTCGGAGAAATCATCAGCGGCATCGTGCAAGCCGTCAGTCACGGGAACATCACCATCGGGTTGGACAAAAAAGCCGAAGGCCTGTTGCCACGCAAGGAACAAATCCCCGGTGACCGTTTTCGTGTCCACGATCGGGTACGCGCTCTCTTGCTTGAAATCAAGCGCGATAACCGCGGGCCGCAAATCATTCTCTCCCGTACCCATCGCAAGTTCCTGATGCGCTTGTTAGAGAACGAGGTGCCCGAAATTTATCACGGACAAGTAGAAATTCGCTCTATTGCTCGAGAACCGGGGCAACGTTCCAAGGTAGCGGTATACGCCCTCAAACCGGGGATCGACCCCGTCGGGGCATGCGTAGGCATCAAGGGTGTCCGCATTCAAACAATTGTGCGCGAACTCCAGGATGAGAAAATCGACGTCATCGAATGGGACCCCGACCCAAAGGTTTACATCGCCAAAGCACTCAGTCCGGCGCGCGTACTGGGCGTTTACGTCAACCCCCTTGAAAGTCATAATAAAATTCGCAACGCGACTGTCGTCGTCCCAGAAGACCAGTTAAGCCTAGCTATTGGTCGAGATGGGCAGAATGCCCGTCTCGCGGCAAAACTGACCGGCTGGCGCATTGACATCGAGAACCTGTCAGAAGCAGTCAATGATTTGCTCTTCCGTCTGCAAAACGACAAAGAATACCTCCCCTACGCCGAAGAAGAAGCCGCGGCTATCGAACAAGCCGAGACCATCCTGGTGAAAAAGAACGAAAATCGCCCACTTACGCCAGAAGAATACCGTTCTCTACAAGACTTACTGGAACGCGTAGAGACAGCCGTAAACCAGCAGCGCGAGGAAGAAGCCAAAACCAGGGAGCAACTTGAACGAGCCGCCAAGAGCGGTATTCCTACCGAAGCCTTCGAGACACCCATCGAGGAGATAGAAGTCTCGTTGCGTATCAGCGCCTTGCTACGCGAAGCCGGTTATGATACCGTCGGCAGCGTCCTTGAGCAGTTACAGGCTAATCCTGACAAAATCATCAATCTGCCCAGGTTTGGCATCCACGCCTTGCAAAATCTGAAAGAGGCCATTGCCACTGCTGGACTGGCCCCCGCGAGCTTTGAAATAGAGACCACTCCAGAAGTTACCCCTGCTGAAGAAACGGTGGAAGAGGAAATAATAGAAGAGGAAACCGTAACCGCAGAAGCGCAGGTTGAAGAAACGCCTGTCGAAGAGGTATCCGCAACGGAAACGGTAGAACCAGAAACCAAAGCACAAACACCGGTTGAGGAAAGCCCCTTTGTCCAAACGCCGGACGCCGAAGAAGACATCGATTACCTCGAAAACAAAGACGAATTGCTCTTGGATGAAAACGAAAGCGAAAACATCCAACAGCAAGGGCGCAAAAAGAAAAAATCTAAAAAGAAGAAAAAACTCGTCCGGGTAAAGTACGATCCGATCGAAGATGAAGTAATCTATATCAAGAAACATCGCCGCAAAGACAATGAATGGGATGATGACATCTCTGATTGGTAGATGACGGACGATAAACCATAAACCATGGACAGTAAAAACGCCAAAGCTGCAAAATCTAAACGCAAGGTCAAACATGTGCCCCAACGCACCTGCGCGGGTTGTCGAGAAAGTGCACCAAAGCGAAACTTAATTCGTGTGGTACGTACCCCTACAGGCGTTTTTGTAGATCCTAGTGGCAAACAGGCAGGGCGTGGGGCGTACCTTCACGCCACACCCGCTTGCTGGGAACGCGGGCTCAAAGGTGCACTGGCTCGCGCATTAAAAATCGAATTAACTGCCGAAGACTATCAACGCTTGCAGACATTTGCAGCCTCGTTATCAACCGAGAACAACGTGAAATGAGTATCTTTGCGTACAGCAAACAAAACGCCTGCACGCCTGCATGATTAAGGGCCTTCGGCTCGTGAGGCACACACAATGTAATACACCAGGAGGTGCCATTGATGAGCAAACAAATCGAAATTCCTGACAGCCTTACAGTGCGGGAACTCGCCCAGTATTTAGACGCCAGCCCAATCAGCATCATCAAAGTGCTGATGGCAAATGGCGTTATGGCAAATATCAACCAACAAATAGATTTCGAAACGGCGGAAATTGTGGCCGCCGAAATGGGCTTTGAAGTCGTTCGCCCTCAAATTCAGGAAACTGTTGAAAATTTCAGCAGCCTGCCTCGTTGGCGACAGATCATTGCCAAGGAAAATCCGGTCCTACTCAAACCTCGCCCCCCCGTGGTCACCATCCTTGGGCACGTGGATCATGGCAAGACCACACTGTTGGATGCCATTCGACATACAAACGTGGCCGATGGTGAGGTGGGCGGTATTACACAACACATCGGCGCCTACCAGATTAAGCACAATAACCGGCTCATCACCTTTCTGGATACCCCTGGGCACGCGGCGTTTACCGCCATGCGTGCCCGCGGCGCGCAGGGCGCAGATATCGTTGTTCTGGTGGTGGCTGCCGATGACGGCGTCATGCCGCAGACGCGAGAAGCCATTGACCACGCGCGAGCCGCTCACGTACCGATCGTTGTGGCGCTCAACAAAATCGATAAGCCCAACGCCAAACCTGAACTCGTCAAGAGACAATTGGCCGACGTCGGGCTGGTGCCCGATGAATGGGAAGGCGATACCATCGTCGTGCCTATATCCGCCAAACAAAAACAAGGTTTGGAAGACCTGATGGAAGCCATCTTGCTGGTAGCCGACAACATCGACATCCAGGCTAATCCAGAGGGAGAGGTCATCGGTACGGTGATTGAAGCCCAACGAGAAAGCGGGCGCGGCGTAGTGGCCACGCTTCTCATACAGAATGGCACACTACGTGCCGGACAGACCATTATTGCCGGAAATACTTACGGTAAGTTGCGTGCCATATTCGATTATCGAGGCAATGCTATCCAAAAAGCCGGGCCATCCACGCCCATCTTGATGATGGGACTGCGAGATGTGCCTGCCGCCGGCGAGTTGTTTGAAGTCGTCCCGAACGAACGCAAGGCACATGAAATTTTGGCGCAACGCGAACAAGAAGCCGCAGAAACAACCCAAAAGCGTCAGGCAATGAGCCTGGAGCAATTGTTCAACCGTCTGCAAAGCGGTGAGACCAATGAGTTACGGCTGATCATCAAAGTAGATGTACAGGGTTCCATAGAGCCAATTGTATCTTCACTGAAAGACCTGGAGACCGATGAGGTCAAGATCAACGTGCTGCACGCCGCCACCGGCAATATCGGCGAAAACGATGTTATGCTTGCCACCGCCTCCGATGCAATTGTGCTGGGCTTCAACGTCCAAGCGGATAACACCGCACAAAAAATGGCCGAGGCAGAAAACATCTCTATCCGCACGTATGACATCATTTACCGGATGCTCGAAGATATCGAAAAAGCCATCAAAGGTATGCTGTCGCCCGAATTTGAAGAAGAAGTCATCGGTCATGCCGAAGTCCGTGCAGTGTTCCCCGTTCGAGGTGGTCAGGTAGGCGGTTGTCGCGTGCTAGATGGTGTCATCCGCCGCAATGCCAAAGCCCGCCTGCTACGTAACCAAAACGTTATCTATGAAGGCGAACTGTCTTCCTTGAAACATCACCAGGAAGACGTACGAGAAATGCGCCAGGGTTTTGAATGCGGTATCAATCTAAAAAACCATAACGATTATCAACCTGGTGATGTCATCGAATGCTATATCGTCAAGCAAAAGGAAACGCTTTAAGATGGTCTCAAAAATGCGCACCAGACGCATCGGCAACCGCATCCGGGAAGAACTTTCCACACTACTTCTAATGGAAATTAAAGACCCGGCAGTTGCAGGTGCGTTGATTACCGATGTCGAAGTGGACAAGGAACTGGCATTTGCCGATATTTATGTCTCTTGCCTCGAGGGCCGCGCACAAGCGGAAGAAATTTTAGAGGGGCTGAATCGCGCCAGCGGATTCATTCGCTCCAAACTGGCGCGCAATATCTCCTTAAGAATCTTTCCGCACCTGCGCTTCCACTGGGACCCTACGCCCGAACAAGCCGATCACATGGAAAAACTTTTCGCTCAAATGCGAGCAGAGGCCGAAGCAAAAAAATCGTCGGAAGGAGAAACACCTGTTGAGTAATACATCTTCCCTGCCTGCCATTGCAGAATCCATTGCCCAGGCGGAAAATATCTTGCTGGTTTCTCACATCCGCCCAGATGGAGACGCCATCGGCTCGTTATTAGGGCTAGGCTGGGCCTTAGAGGCTGCCGGAAAACGTGTCCAAATGGTGATGGGCGATGGTGTCCCCAAAGCCCTGGCTTTTCTGCCCGGTAGTGAGCGCATTCAAAAAAGCATCGCTGCCCCTTACGATTTGAGCATCTTGCTGGATTGTTCGGAGTTATCGCGTGCCGGTGATGTTCTCTCCAAAGAAAAACGTCCGGACATCAACATCGATCACCATCCCACCAATGATTATTTTGCCGGTATCAATTTGGTCATTCCTGAAGCAGTAGCAACAGCCGAAATTTTGGCGCGCACCTTGCCCGATCTGGGGTTGGCTATCCCTCCGGAAAGTGCCAGCGCCCTGCTCACCGGGCTGCTTACGGATACCCTGGGATTGCGAACCCCTAATATGCATCCAGAAGTATTACGTCTGGCTGCTACACTAATGGAGCATGGTGCCGATCTGCCGGCATTATATTTTCAGGCCATGGTGCAACGCGATTTCCTGGCCGTCCGCCTATGGGGTGCGGGGTTGTCCCGCTTACAACGCGATGGGCGCATTGTATGGACCAGCCTGACGCTGGAAGACAAGGCCTACGTGCAGTATTCCGGCCACGACGACGCCGATTTGATCAACGTACTATCTAGCATTGCCGAAACGGATATTGCCTTTATTCTGGTAGAACAAAGCCATGACAAGGTGAAAATTAGTTGGCGCTCACGCGACGGGATTGATATTTCCCAACTGGCCACTTCCTTCGGCGGTGGAGGGCACAAAAACGCGGCAGGAGCCGAAGTCAACGGCTCACTTTCAGAGGTAGAAGAACAAGTACGAACAGCCACACAAATTGCGTGGGCACGTCAGATAAGGAAAGAACAAGCCGCTGCTACCCCCACGGTATAGCTCCCCACACCTTTCTATTTACGAGGAATACAATCATATGTCACCTAACAACTTTTCTTCCAACTCTCGAGATCTTGCCAGCAGCGTTGTCTCAGGCGTGCTGGTGATTGACAAACCCGTTGGGCTGACTTCACACGATGTCGTCCAAATTGTCCGACGCGGAACGGGAATCCGCCGAGCCGGACATACCGGCACCCTGGATCCGCGCGCCTCAGGCGTCCTAGTCGTCCTGGTCGGACCGGCTGTACGATTGAGCGAATATGTCTCTGCCGCTGATAAGCGCTACCAGGCCACTATACGTTTAGGCGCTTCAACAACCACTTACGATGCGGAAGGCGAGGTTACGGAAAGCGCCTCTCCAGAGAATATCACCGAGGAAATGTTCGAGGAATCGCTTAAACAATTTATCGGCGAAATCGAGCAAGTGCCACCGGCTTACTCTGCGGTCAAAGTCAAAGGCGAAAAGGCTTATGAACTCAGCCGTAAAGGCGAGAAAGTAGAACTGGAGTCCCGCATAATCAATGTGTATAGCCTGGAATTGCTGGAATGGGTACCGCCAGAAGCCGTCGTAGATGTGCATTGTTCCTCAGGGACGTATGTGCGTTCGCTGGCTAATGACTTGGGCAAGGTACTAGGCTGCGGGGCACACCTGGTAGGGCTACGACGTACCAAGAACGGCCATTTTACCCTGCGGGATGCTATCCCGTTGCGCAAGTTGCGAGAGTCCTTCTTGACCGGTGAATGGTACAAGTACCTGATTCCGGCCGCCGAGGCGTTGGATTGGCCTTACATTGTGCTCGACCCAGAGGAAATCGAAATGGTACGGCACGGACGCCGTTTGATAGCCGACCCCAAACAAGCAACCCATGATGGGATGGTGCGCGCCATCAGCGAACAAAGCGACCTAGTCGCCCTGTTGCAACAGATCACCAACGAAGAAACCAAGGCGCTGGAATGGCAGCCGGCCAAAGTGTTCTTCCAATCTTGAGGAACTCCAAGGCGATTTACTTCATATAACTGACTGGATGCTGGCGTTTTCTGTTTGACCGCTATTGGTTTTGGTCAAACTCCAGTAACTGAAATGCGGGCGTCTTGCCCGCATTTTTGACGTTCCTTATGCAACACATCACCACACTCAATTCTCTTTCGCTCCCTAATTCCTGGCTGGCCATCGGCGTTTTCGATGGTGTTCACCGCGGCCATCAACACATTCTGCGCAAACTGGTAGAAGGTGCCCACCGCGAGAGCCTGCCGGCAGTGGTGCTGACCTTCCATCCGCACCCGTTAGCGGTACTGCGGGGGCTTGAGCACCCCTTTTACCTTTCTTTACCCGATGAGCGCGCCGCACTGTTGGGCACATTAGGCATAGATGTGGTGGTAACGCAACCTTTCACCCAAGCACTGGCCAATGAGCCGGGAGAAGTCTTCCTGGCACGTCTCAAACGCCATCTGGGGTTCTCGCGTCTATGGGTGGGGTATGATTTTGCCATGGGAAGCCGGCGAGACACCGGTATCAACCAACTCCGGGCACTGCAATCTCGTTACCACTACCTTTTGGAAGTACAACAAGCGGTGGAAATCGAGGGACAGGTGATTTCTTCCAGTTTGATCCGCACCTGGCTGGAACATGGGGATGTAGAACAGGCCGACAAAGCCCTGGGGCGTCCCTACACCCTGCAGGGCCCGGTGGTTCCGGGAGATGCGCGCGGACGCACCATCGGTATCCCAACCGCAAATGTGGCCGTTCCCCCTGAAAGGCTAGTTCCCCAACGGGGGGTGTATGCCTGTCGGGTGGTGGTTGGCGGGAAAATCTTTCGGGGGGCAACCAACATCGGGATTCGTCCCACCTTCAACGGCGCGCGTCTCCAACAAACTGTCGAGACACACTTACTGGATTTCGAAGGGGACCTGTATGGACAGGAGGTCCAGGTCCAATTCCTGAAACGTTTGCGCGGTGAACAGCGCTTCGAGAGCGTGCAGGCCTTGATTGCTCAAATCCATCAGGATATTCGTCTTGTTCGGGAGGTGGTTACGCTATGAAGGGTTATCTCGATTTGATGCGTCATGTGCTGGAACACGGCAGTGACCGCCACGACCGCACAGGAGTGGGCACGCGAGCGGTCTTTGGTTACCAAATGCGCTTTGACTTGCAGGCGGGCTTTCCCCTCTTGACCACGAAAAAACTACACTTACGTTCGATTATCTATGAGTTGCTGTGGTTTTTACGCGGCGAGCATAACGTGCGCTGGCTGCAGGAGCACAACGTGCATATCTGGGACCCCTGGGCGGATGCGCAGGGAGCGTTGGGGCCGATTTACGGGGTGCAGTGGCGCGCCTGGGAGGGGCCGGATGGCAGCACAATCGATCAGTTGGCACAGGTGGTGGAGACTATCCACACAAACCCAACGTCCCGCCGGATGCTGGTGAGCGCCTGGAATGTAGCAAAACTGTCCGAAATGGCGCTGCCGCCCTGCCATGTGATGTTTCAGTTTTTTGTGGCGGATGGCAAACTTTCTTGCCAGGTGTACCAGCGCTCGGCAGATATTTTCATCGGTCTGCCGTTCAACATCGCTTCTTACGCGCTGTTGACGGTGATGACCGCCCAGGTTACCGGTTTGCAGCCCGGCGATCTAGTGCATACGTTGGGCGATGCACATTTGTATCACAATCATTTTGAACAGGCGCGTGAACAATTGCGCCGTGAACCTTATCCCCTACCGCGTATGCGCTTGAATCCAGCGGTGCACGACTTGTTTGCTTTCCGCTATGAGGATTTCAGGCTGGAGGATTACCAGGCACATCCACACATCAAGGCGCCGGTGGCGGTGTGAAGAGGTAGTT
>DYKW01000248.1 GCA_020722405.1 Anaerolinea thermophila | reverse complement strand
AGGGTGAAGGTTTGAGCGGCTCAACTAGGCTTTTCGAGGAAACCTTCGGGACGTTCCCCCTTCTTTTTGAGATGATACTTTTTTCTGTTGAAAAGAACGCACGCTAAGGGAGTGCAAACTTATGGGACGTATTTCGCTTCGCACCTATAATAACGAAATCGAGAAACTCATCGAGCAGGAATCTTTCGAAGAGGCCATAGCACATTGCAGGCATATCCTCTCTATTTTTCCCAAGCACGTAGACACCTATCGCCTGCTAGGGAAGGCATATCTCGAAAGCCACAAACACACTGAGGCTTTAGATATATTTCAACGCCTGCTCTCTGCTGTCCCCGATGACTTCATAGCACACCTGGCAATGAGCATTATTCGTGAGGAAGAGGGCGATTGGGATGCGGCTATTGGGCACATGACGTATGCTTTTGAGATTCAGCCCTACAACAGCGCCATACAAGATGAAATGCGGCGTCTGTATGCCCGTCGAGATGGGGCCGCACCAGCCAAAATTCGACTGACCCACGGCGCACTGGTGCGCATGTATGCACGCGGTCATCTGTACGAACAAGCCCTGGCTGAAGTTCGTCAAGTGTTAGCCAACACCCCTCGGCGGGCAGATATGCAACTGCTCCTGGCACAAATATACGAAAAATTAAACAGACCCGTCCAGGCGGCTGAGGTATGCAGTCTGTTGTTAAAAAAACTCCCGTATTGTCTGGAGGCCAATCGTATTTTAGCCAACATCATCACGGTTTCTAAAGGCAAGGAAGAAGCAAAAATATACTACACTCACTTAGATGCTCTAGATCCTTACCGGGCATTTCTCAACCCACAAGCCCCCACGCTAAGCGATATTCCCGATCAAGCCGTTCAACTCGAAAAATTAGTTTACCAACCTGGTGGTTTGGTACCTACAGCGCAAGAAGATACCTGGTTGGCTTCCATCGGGGAGGATAAAAGTGCCCTGGCACTCTCTCAGGAAGAAAAACTTCCTGATTGGCTCACCGGTGAAACCGGTGAAGGGGGTGAATCTCCAGCAGAGCAGACACCCCCTCAGACTGTAGAAACGAGTGAAGACGTCATTCCCGACTGGATGAAAGCAGCGGGTTGGAGACCTGACAGTGGCACCTTTGATGAAGCCGCTGCATCCAAGAGTCTCTTGGTAGAGGACGTAGACGAAGGCGAGGGCGCCGCCGCTCCTGCCGAACTTCCCGATTGGCTGCAAGAAATTGCACCTCCAGAGGTTGTTACTGGTAGTCTTAATGTGCCACCTGATGAGGCAGCCGTAGAGGAAGATGAAACCCTCGCCGCTTTAATTGACACTGGCAGTCTAAATTACACGCCCAAAGAATCTGCCGAAGCC
>DYKW01000247.1 GCA_020722405.1 Anaerolinea thermophila | reverse complement strand
CTCGAAAGGACCTAGGGTATCTTCTCAATAATTTGGGGAGAGCGGCACACCGTCCTGCGAAGTACCCGCAGGGTGAAGGTTTGAGCGGTTCAACCAGTTTTTTGAAAAAACCTTCGGGACGTTTCCCTCTCTTTTTGAGATGATACGACCTAGGGAACAGCGGAGGTAACTGCCACGCCGCCGGTTAGCCGTGGCGGCGCATGAATCGCTCCATGCGGCGCAAAGCCTCCTCGATTTTTTCGTAGGCGGTAGCATACGAGCAACGCACAAAGTTCTCGCCGCCGGCTCCAAAAGCGGAGCCGGGCACCACGGCTACACGCTCTTCTTCCAGTAGTTTTTGGGCGAAAGTTTCATCGTCCATACCGCTGGCCGTAATGTTGGGGAAGGCGTAAAAGGCACCACGTGGCTCAACGGTGGTGAGCCCCAGGTTGTTCAAGCCATCGACGATGAGTTCTCGGCGACGATTGTACTCTGCGCGCATCTCTTCTACGGCGTTTTCTCCGTTGCGTAGCGCTTCCAGGGCTGCATATTGGGCGGTTGTCGGGGCCGACATGATGGTGTACTGGTGAATGCGCACCAATCCGGAAAGAATCTCAGCCGGGGCGGCCGCATAGCCGATGCGCCAACCGGTCATGGCATAATCCTTCGAGAAACCGCCCAGGGTGATGGTGCGCTCTTTCATACCCGGCAGGGAGGCAAAACAAATATGCGGTACGCCATACACCAACTGATCATAGATTTCATCCGAAATGACGACCAGATCGTGGGCTTCGGCGACCTTCGCGACTTCCATCAAGGCTGCGCGGCTGGCAACTGCGCCGGTGGGATTGTTGGGGAATCCAATCAGGATGGCTTTGGTGCGCGGGGTGATGGCGGCTTCTAACAAATCGGCGCTCATTTGCCAACCATTTTCGGCGCTTAGAGGGAGTTCTACAGGCACCCCACCGGCCAAAATGACCTCCGCTTGATAGGAAACGAAGCATGGTGTTGGGATGATAATTTCTTCCCCGGGATTGGTAATGGCGGTCATCGCCAGGTATAGCGCCTCAGAAACGCCCACAGAAACCATTACCTCGTGCGCCGGATCGTAATGTATCCCGTACAACTTCTCTAAATGGGCACTGATGGTCTCCCGCAATGCCAGCAGTCCGGCGTTGGATGTGTAGTGCGTCTCTCCCCTTTTCAGGGAGGTAATACCGGCCTGTAAGATGTTTTCCGGAGTGTCGAAATCCGGTTCACCGATGCCCAGGGAGATGACATCATCCATTGTGGCAACGATATCGAAGAATTTGCGAATTCCAGATGGCTTTAGATTGGCTACATGCCGGGCAACGTAAGGTTTGGTCATGATCTTGAATACTCCTTGGTT
>DYKW01000246.1 GCA_020722405.1 Anaerolinea thermophila | reverse complement strand
TATAGTATTACCCAACAACATTTGCGTTGTGCGCGAGAATCATGCAGCAGCCAAGAAAGCCTGTGGGAAGTCAGCTCTGCGGAAGCTCAAGGCGGCAGACATTGCCCGATATCCCTGCGGGGTGACGCGATACAAGCGAGAATCCTTGACTTTCGCCACCAAGCCATGGCCGCGTAACTTGGCGATGAGGCGCGACACGCGAGCGCAATGACGTTTGGCTTCCTGAGATGTAGCCGGAGGATGATGGTAGAGATAAGCACGCAAGTCACGATTTCTGAAGCCGTTGATGACATGTTCGCCAGCCATCACTGCCGCGAAGAAAGCACAATCTTGTTCCGTGACCGGATTGAAGCGGGCGTAGCGTTTGCCGCCTTTAGTACGGCTCCGGCACAAGTCATCCAATGCTTGGACGGCCTCACCTTTTCTCTCTACCTGCGCCAATGCTTCGAGGTAACGGTGATTGGACTGGCTTCCGACCTGCCAGAAGCGCCAGAGGTTGGCTACGCCTTTGTTCATCGGCTTCCACCGCCACTTGCGGCCCTCTGGGGCCTGAATGACCTTGAGGACCTTGAACTCGCGCGGATTGTTGATCGTCGTTTCAATACGCAGCACGCTCAGCTTGTCGTACATCTTGATGCTGTTGCGTTTCATTCGATGCTTCACTCGTCGGCCCTCTGGACGCTTCTTGAGATCGGTTGTCACGTCGCCTTTGAAATTGCCGTGCAGCTTGCGGCCCAGGAAACGCATCACATCCTCGGCCGAAAAGTTCAGTGTTGCGTGTTCGACCAAGTCAGGCCAGACGGTCATCAGGCTGGCCCGATCCCGAAACATCACATCGGTTGCGATTTCTGCTTGGTCAATGACCCAGTAATACCCGCCGAAACCAGACTGTCGAATGGTCGCCAGCATCGGGTTGACCCAGCGGGCCAAAGCGTCCAAGACGCGTGGCCATCGACGATGAGCGAATCGCTCACACAGTTCCTGGGCGGCCTCCAGGTCATCGATGCAGGTAAAGCAATTGTCGTATCGTTGGTAGGCGATGCCCTGACGGCCCATTTCTCGCGCCAGCCACTCGTGTCCATTGATGTACACCTGGATCCCAAATGGGAACCAGCTTTGCAGGCGAATGTGCATGAAGCCGAACTCGGGATCAATGAGGTAGAAGTAGAAGTGAAGGCACTTGGTACGCCGGCGCATCACCTCCAGTTTGTGCGTCTTCCGATTGCCACGAACGGTGAGGGTAGAGCACGGCTCCAGCACCGAAAAAACGCCAATCAGCCCCTCGGTGATGCCATCTTCCTCAGCCATAGAGCGGGCCAAGTCTTCTTTGGATTGCCCGCTTTTCTTGGTCGTGGCCGACTCCAGGTAGATGAACGG
>DYKW01000069.1 GCA_020722405.1 Anaerolinea thermophila | reverse complement strand
TTCACATCGGACTACATCCGAATGGTCCAGAGCTTCATTTCTGTGCAACTGGAAATGGATGGGAATGCATTTGCCATCAACGATTACGAAGACTGCCTGACCGTTCGCTTCGATGTGGCCCAAGGGGTCCCGAACGTTAAGGCATGCGAGAACATTATCGGTTATGCCGAAAAGAACCCGGGGGGCTTTATGTGTCCCTGGCGCCCGGGAAAGGCCGTGCGGTCATCCGCTTTGCAGAAAAACCTCTGTCGTCCCTGGCATCAGAAGATGCCGCACCCTATGTGGCAACCGCCAGCGGGAGGATCAGAAACATGGAGAGCGGCCCACAGACCCTAAAGGTCCAGTTCAAGGGTTACGGGGCCGGCCGGGTGCAGTTGGGGGGATGAGTCCCCGGCAAGACCTGTCATGTGAAGGGAAGTGCAGTCCGGGACCAGGATATTGAACTGACTGCCAATGGCAAGGGCTTTCTGACTATCGAACCTGTTCAGGTCGGCACGCTGGAGGTCACTGGTCAATGAAGGTCAAGATCTGGTATATCCTCTGTTTCCTTATCCTCGTTGTCGGTGCCACAATCATGGTATTCCCGACTCGGAGCAGTCTGGTTTCCATGGCGCGGCTGGGCAGAACCACCGAGCAGCTGGACTGGGCCATCGCCGCTTATGAAAAGCTGATCCAGAAAGATCCCCGGCGCATCGATATCCTGAAACAGCTTGCGGATGTCTGCATGCAGGCGAATCAGCCCGGAAAGGCGTACGGGCTGTACCGAAAGATTGCAGAACGGGAACCGGAGAATACCTATGCTATCGAGCGAATGCTGGTTGCAGCACAGTTTTCTGGGGATCGTGAGAAAGGGATTCAGGCGGCACACTTGGCCGGAAGCCTGAGGCCCAACGACCCGGGCATTACCCGGATGAGGGCCGACCTCTACCTGGCAATGGGGGATCCCCGACAGGCATTTCCCCTCTACAGAGATCTGGCCGTGGCGACCGGCGGGGGCAAGTCCGATGTCGAGAAGATGATCGAAGTGGGCTGTTATACCGGCGATGCCGCCCTGATGGTATCAGCGGTTCAGGAGGCCCTGAGGCTGCGGCCTGATGATCCGGATGTGATGGAGACCGCAGCGGAACTCTATCTGGCATCGGACAAGCCCGCAGAGGCCAATCGGCTCTACCAACAACTTGCGGCGTCGTCGGGCGGAGACCCAGCAATCGTCCTGGATATGCTGCGAACGGCCGGGTACGCCGGCGACAAGGCCGTGATAGGCCGTAGCCTCGATCTGGCCCTCGATCTCTGCCCGGATAATGCGGATGTGACCCGGGAAGCGGCCCGGATGTATCTCCGGATCGACCGGCCGGACAAGGCCTATGCCATGGAGAGGCGGCTGATTGTCCGTTTCGGGGGCGGGAAAGAGGCTGTGGAACGGTTGCTCAAGGCTGCGGAATATGCCGGTCAACCCCACATAGTGGAAAGCGCTCTCCTTCTGGCCGAAAAGTTAATCCGGGAAAAGTCGCTCCCCCGGGATGCAGCCCTTCAACTGCGACTGGCCGACGCTTACCTCGCCGTGTCTCAGCAGAAAAAGGCCATCGAGGCATTTGGACGGTACTTGGAGCTGAGGCCGGGAGATGAGGCGGTTCAGCGCAAGCTGGCCCAGGTATATCTCTGGGACAACCAACTGGAGGACGCGTACCGGATTTATGCGTCCCTGTATCGAAAGCACCCGGACGATCCGGCCGTGGTCAACAGGCTCCTTGAACTCGCCGCATGGACCGGTCGGGGAAAGGAATCGGCCCGCGTTGCGGGGGCATTGTCCGACGCCCACCCGGAAGATTTTCAAAAGGCCCTGGCTGCGGGGGAGGCCTTTATCGCTGCCGGAGAGCTTGACGTCGGCATCGGTTTTCTGGAGAGGGCCTTGCAGCTGAAGCCCGGACAGACAGCGCTTCGGCGACGGCTGGCCACCCTGTACGGGTGGGCCGGTCGAACCGACCGGCAAATGGTGCAACTGACTTACCTGTGGCAACAGGGCCTGCTGACCGAACAGGAACGGCTGACACTGGCCCAGGCCTATCTGGATCACAAAGAAATTGCCAAGGTCGTGGCGCTCCTCAAGGGCGTTGAGGATGCTCAACCCCCGAGGCTGAATGAGGCCATTCTGCTGGCGACGGCATATGAGCTGTCAGGGGACAAGGACCGGGCGGCCCGTCTTTACCAGCGCCTTGCCAGAGGCCATAAGAACAATCCCGACGTCTTGGCGGATCTGGGAAACCGGGCCCTCTGGCTCAACCGGATCGGTCTGGCGTCTCGTTTTTACGATAAGGCCCTAAAAAAGGACCCCAAGAACCTTATCGCCCTGAAGGGAAGCGCCCAGATATATGCATGGAACAACGACCCGGAGCGTGCCATACGACGGTTTGAGGATTACAACCGGTTGAACCCCAAGGACTATGAAGTTCATTATCAATTGGGGGAGCTGTATTTCACCAACGATCGCAAAGGGGACGCCTTCAAGTCGTATCAAAAAGTCATGAAGTTTATTCAGGCGGCAAGGAAGCAATGCGGACAAGACCTACAAACAGCGAAGCCTTAGGGGCCGGTTTCCGGCGGCCGTATTCTGTGCTTGGTGTTTTTCTGTGCATGGCGGTCGTGATGGTCATGGGGATCTGGGTGAGAGAACCTGCATGGGGTGGAACTTGTGCACCCCGTCCTCGGCCACTGGCTCTTTCTGGCAAGGCCGACTATTCGATACAGCCTCTTAAGGTATGTTTGCCCATGCCTCAGAGGGGGGCAGCTGGGAAGGGGGTCCCCTCGGACCGGACGAGCACTGGAAATCCAGTTACAGTCAGCGCCTCTGGTTTTTCAACGCCAACACGGGTGGTCAGAAAGGTGGTTCAATCGGCAATGGATTCAAAACCGGTTGTCCCGTTGGGTCGCGTGGATGCAACCGTTGAGCCCGAACGCCAAGCGGAAAACAGACTGACGGACATTCGTGCCGGTCGGCACCCTCGATTTGTGTCCATTGTGTTTGAACTCACAGGGCCTATTGACGCACACGGTTTCCAAGTCGACGGTCGTACCCTTCGGTTTACCCTGGGCCATACCCGGACCGCGCTGAAGCCCTTTCACACCTTTGATCAGCTCGATGCGTGGGTGAGGATTCAAGAGGAGGGTTCGAATATCACTGTAAGCCTCGGTTTGCCTCCCCACACGGGCAGGCGACGAACGCTCTTTCTCAAGGATCCATATCGGCTTGTGTTCAATCTGTATGAGCCTGGGGAGAAGTCCCCTGCAAGCGTGAAAGAAGCAAAGAAGGACTTTTTCCCTTATTCGACCGGCGGAAAGTCTGTGGTCAAAGCCCTCCCCTCTACCTCGGATATCCCAATCCCCGGCGGCGTGGATCAGGTTGTGAAGGACCCATCCCCACCGGTCGGGGAGACTGCAAATACGGGTAAGGGAGACGCTCAGGTCTACAATTTCAAACAGATGGACATGATGGAGGCCCGCATCCTGAGCCGACAGGGGTTTTATGAAAGATCTCTTCTCGTTTATGAAAAGCTTCGAAAACGATATCCGGATGACGAAGAGATCTGGGAAGACTTCATCGAGACCCTGGTTAATTATGAGGCCTATGAACTTGCCCTCATGGAAATCCGAAACATCCTCTTAAAGAACCCCAGCAATCTCCGTGCACAGCGGATACAGGCCAGGGTCTATCAGGAGTTGAACCAGCCCCAGTGGAACTTCCCGATTTTCGAAGGATTGCTGGACGACTATGAGACGGATGTGGGAATATGGTCCGATTATGGGTTCAGCCGTCTGGATGCGGGGGACTGGTCGGGGGCCTTGAACTACTATTGCCGGGTCCTGGAACTGGACCCTGACAACGAATCTGCGCTTCGAAGCGTTCATGAGATTCTAAGAAAGCACAGGCCCCAGCTGGTCCCGGACTTTATGTCTTATTACCAGGAAGGGGATGACTCCCTGATTCAGACCTATTCTTTGGCGCATGCCCGGGACCTGGGCCGCAGGACACGACTCAACGTGGATTATCAAGAAGTGCACATACGCCGCCCTGATCAGCCGTCCCGAGGATATGGCCGCGTTCACGAGAACCTTCATGATATGACCGCAGTGCTTCGTCACCGACTGGGTTCTCGATGGCAGGTCGATACGGGTGGGAGCCTTTACTCGGGACTGGGGGGAGGTCCTTCAGGTTTTCTGGCCGTGGACTACGAGTTTCCCAGGAGGGGGGGCCTCAGAGGGAGCTATGTCTATTATCGACCCTGGTATGACCCAGTGGAGGCGGCGGCCCGGCAAGGGAATTTCAACCGGGCACGACTTTCTCTCAACTGGAACTTCGACGAGCGGTGGAGCCTTTTGGCCCAGGGGACCCAATGGGATTATTTTGCTCAGCGATGGCCAAAAGAGGATGCGTCGCGTTACGGAGAACGGCATGCCTTTCTGGGAAGCCTGACTCGGCGGTTGATGGCACGGCCCGCGCTTTCTGCGAGCTATTCCTATTACCGCTCCAACTTTTATTATGAGGATTCCCGATTTCGCCCCATCGATATGCCGGAATCGGAGCGGATTCATGCGCTCTCCTTTAATCTCGAAGATCAGGCATGCACCTATCTGGGCTACGGTTTCTCAGGAGGCATTCGGAGGGATATGGTCAAAGAAAGCTTCTCCTGGTTCGCCTTTCCCTTCATCAAATTGAGGCTGGGAAACCGAACTGACGCGGCCCTCAGTTACGAATTCTCAAGCGAAGCGAATACGCCCGAGGGGGGTGAAAACCAGGCATTCCACCTGTCGGTGAGGATCATTCAGTGATGAAATGATGAAATCTCAACCCGATCTGCCCCCAAGAGAGTCTTTGCTGGAAAAGGGCTCTCCCTATATTGAAGGGATACTCGGTGTGGCTGGCATTGTTGTTATCAATCTGCTCTGGTACAGAGAGGACCCCGGTTTTATCCAGACCTGCCCGCATCCGTTCTGGCTGATCATTCTCCTGATAGCGACCCATTACGGATTCAAGGGCGCTTTGTGGACAGCGTTTTTATCCAGCGCGACCCTGCTGGCGTTTCACAAGATGACGCAGCCCTATGAAAGCATCGTCGACATGATCGGTGTTCAGCGGCTGACGACGCCCGTCTTGTTTATGGTTGTGGGCGTCATTGTCGGTGAGATACGAGAGTTGCATAAGAGGCGTTTTTTGGAAGTGAATGTGGAACTTGCCGATCTGAAAAGAGATTTTGTCAGTTTGTCTGATCGGTTCAATGACCTGGACAAGGTCAAGCAGGAACTGGATACCCGGATTATTTTACAGGAACATGGCCTAACCACCCTTTACTGGGCCGCGGAGGGACTGAGATCCCTTGATGAAGAAAATATTTACCCGGCCATCCTGCGATTGGCAAAGGATCTTATATCGGCCGAATCCTGTTCAATTTATCTGTTAGAGGGGAATATACTCCGTCAGGTTGCCTGTCTCGACGGTGATGGCATCTGCCGGAGGACAGATGTCCGGGTCCCTCCGGACGAGGGGATTATGGGGAGGGCTATCTCCACGGCAGAGACCGTGTCTATTAACACACTTATGGCATCGGAGGAGTTCGAAGGCTACAGTGACTCGGATATTCTCGTATCCGCACCCATGATCAACAGCAGAAATCAGATCCTCGGCCTGCTCAATATTCAGAAGATTCCGTTTCTCAAGTTCACACCACAGGCTGTCCGACTGACGGCCATCCTGGCCGACTGGGGCGCGGTGGCTGTTGAAAACGCCCGGATATTCCAGGAGACAAAAGACAAGAACATCTCCGACGACGTTACCGGGATATTTACATACGAGTATTTCAAAACAAGGCTCGATGAAGAATTCGCACGGGCACGGCGTTATCATCTGCCGTTGAGCATCCTGGTGATCCATGTTGTCGAATTTCAGTTGTTCACCGATAAGGTCAAAAAGGATGTATTGCTGGTTTTGAGCAATGTTTTCAGGACTAAGATGCGAAAAACAGATCTTCTTTTCCACTCCAGTAATCCAGATACCTTCTACCTCCTGCTGCCCAACACCGGGCTCAAGGGAGCCAATGACGTCCGTGAAAAGAAGCTGCATGAAATCCATGCATTGCGATTCAAGCCCTACACGGACAGTGAGAAACTCCTTCAGATTCACATCCGTATTGGAGAAGTGAAAGAAACCATGGAGGCGCCACAGGAACTATTGGATGAAGCCCAGAAATAGTCGGAGGGAGCAACGTCAATGACGTCTGGATTTATGTATCGATTGATTTTTGCAATTATGTTTGTGCCGGGGTGTTTTTTTGAAGGGACGGCACTCTATCTGGGTATTGAGCGTGATTACGGGATGGCAGGTTCGCTTCATGCGGCGGCGGCCCTCGTATTTGTGATTCCGGCTGTTTTTCTGAGAGTCCCTGCTGATCATGCGCCTCAATTTCGATTTCTTTCTGCTCTCACTGGATGTTTGACGCTCTTTCTCCCTCTTATGGGGATTGTTGGCTGCGCGGTTACTTACATGGCGGTCCGATGGGTGTTGAAACCAAAGGGCCTGGTAGGGGATTACGCGTTGTCAGCCGATTATACCGTGAGGGCAATCCCGGACTGGTGCGATGATGAAGACCCCCGAAAGCTGGTATCCGATGAATTGTGTATTGAACCATTCCTCGATATCCTTTCCGGCCCGGATGAGGACATGAAACTGGGTGCGCTCAATATGCTTGGCCGCATGGGAACGCCCGAGGCCGTGCGTCTGCTGAAAAGGTGCCTTACAGACCCAAGCCCGGAGGTGCGTTTACAAGCCCATTCGACGCTCGCCAAATTGGATGAAAAATATGTCACCGGAATCAAGGAGGCCAGGGAACGGGTGAATACAGGCAGCACGGATCCGTCACGTGATCTATTTGAATTGGGCAAGGTGTATACCGTCTATGCCCACAGCGGTCTCCTTGAAAAGGAAATTCAGGAGTACTATCTGAACCTGGCAAGGTCGGCTTATGAGGATGGATTTCAGAGAAGTCCGTCTGATCCAGATGTGCTCATGGAACTGGGGCGGCTTCGCCTGGAGACAGGCGATATTCATGGCGCTGCCAAATGCTTTGAGCGTGGTCTGAAAGATGACCGAACCAGGGTCCAATCGTTTCTGGGTCTGTGTCGGATTTTTTATGACAGGGGCGACCTGAAGACGGTCAGAAAACTGGTGCGCAGGGTGGGGTCCCACCGAAAGTGGCACGCGGAAAACGCGACAGATCAGCAGCTGTTTCAGTTCTGGACAGATTCGGAATGGGGAAAACAAGCAGTGCTTAGAGTTGGTGCACACGGCGAGGTTTCAGGTTCAAAGCCCGCCCTGGGGCGACCAGCGAGCAACGATATCCAGCAGTCCGAGAACAGCAGTCCGAGAACAGCAGTCCGAGAACAGAAAAAACCCAGTAAACCCATACAACAATACAACCACTATCCAGTATCCAGTATCCAGGAACACGAATGCCCGAGCCGAGATCAGATGTAGAAAAAGAGGACTCCCAGGGTCGGGAGCCGCAGTATGATGTGTGCCTCCTGCTTGAGGGAACTTATCCGTATGTGTCTGGCGGGGTTTCCACCTGGGTCCATAATCTGATTCGGGCCCTGCCCGAGATCCAGTTTACCGGTGTCTGTATCCTCCCCTCCGCATCGGAGAAATGGGAGGTCAAGTATGATGTGCCTGAGAACATGCGGGATATTCATGTTCATTATCTGCATGATTATGAGATAGGGGACCGCGCCTTCTCCCCCCGTAGAACCCGTCGCAGGCAGATAGACAGGATTCGCGCCTTTCACCAGGCCATGTCAACGGGCGACTATGATATGTTTCAAGAGATCGTCTCCTTGTTCGGGCGCAACGGCAAAAAGGGACTCAGCACGTACGAAATTATCCACGGAAAGGAGGCCTGGGACCTGGTTCTGGAACTTTACAACCCGGATACCAACCGCTCCTCCTTTATCGACTACTTCTGGACATTCCGTTCTATGCATTTGCCGGTCTTCAAGATCTTGAATACGGCCGTGCCGCCAGCCAGGGTATATCATGTCATTTCAACCGGATATGCCGGCTTGATGGGCGCCATGGCCAAGACAACGTACCATAGACCGCTTCTATTGACAGAGCATGGGATCTATACCAAAGAGCGGCGAATCGAGATCGCGCAGGCCGACTGGATTTATGCCCCGGCCAACAAACAGAACCGGCTGCTGAAAAAGCCGGGGAGATTTAAACGGTTGTGGATGCATTTTTTTGAGTCCCTTGGGAAAATCACCTACCAGCAGTGTGATCGGATCGTGACGCTGTATGAAGGCAACCGACAGTTGGAACTCGCTGAAGGGGCTGACCCGGACAAGACCATGGTGATTCCGAACGGTATTGACATCAAAAGATTCAGTGCGCTCAAGCCGACGGATCAGGAAAAGGCTTCTGGGGAGACGTTTAATGTCGGTTTTGTGGGGCGGGTGGTGCCGATTAAGGATGTCAAGACCTTTATCCGGGCATGCAAAATCGTTTCCAGCCGGAAACCGGATGTGAAATTCTATATTATGGGGCCGACCGACGAGAACCCCAGGTACTACCAGGAATGCCTCGAAATGATGGATTTTCTGGGCCTGGCGTCTCGCATGGTTTTTACAGGCCGCATCAATGTTATGGAATACTATGGGATGCTGGACGTCATTGTGCTTACGAGTGTGAGCGAGGCGCAACCCCTCGTGATTCTCGAGGCCAATTGCGCCGGTATTCCCGTGGTGGCCTCTGATGTCGGTTCCTGCCGGGAGCTGCTGGAGGGTCGAACGCCCGAGGATCAGGCCCTGGGACCCTCCGGAATCATCACGCGGGTGGCCGACCCCGTGGATACAGCCGAAGGAATCATCAAGATCCTCTCCGATGCCGACTTCAGGCGTCAACTCTCGACCGCAGGCCGGAAACGGGTCGAGACCTTTTACCAAGAAAGTGACTTAAACCAGCGCTATCTGGGTATTTACAGGGATCTTATGGGTAAAGGAATTGAGGGATTGTGAAAT
>DYKW01000068.1 GCA_020722405.1 Anaerolinea thermophila | reverse complement strand
TGGCTACATGCCGGGCAACGTAAGGTTTGGTCATGATCTTGAATACTCCTTGGTTTGAAATGCGAAATGCGAAGTGCGAAGTGCGAAGTGCAAAATGCGAAATGCGAAATACCTTCCCAGGAAAATTTACGCGGCCGTTCAGGGTAACGAAAGCCGGCGTAACTCAATACGTTGGGCATGGCATTACACCTCCAGGGTGGTGTTATCGCCAAGGACAAAACGGATGGGTTGTCCTGAGGCCTGTGTGCGCTCCCCAACCAGAGAATCGGTGACCACCAGATGGCGCAGCGTGGCACCCGCCTCGATGATGCTGTTTTTGATGATTACATTTTCGAGCGTTGTTCCTGCGCCCACCGAGACATACGGCCCTATGACGGCGTTATGGATTTCGGCAGCTGGCGCAATGTACACCGGTGGAATGATGGTGGTGCCGGGGCGCAGCGCGGTGGCGCTGTTGTCGTGACCGTGCTTCAGGAGGTAGGCATTCGTTTCCAACATCGTGGCCGGCACGCCGGCATCCAGCCAAACATCCACCAGTTGGGTGCGCATGTACAGGCCGTCTTCTAGCATCAAGTTGACGGCATCGGCCAGGAAGTACTCGCCTTTGAGTTGAATGTCGCGGCGCATTTGTTCTTCGATGGCCGCAATCAGACGTTGTGAGTCCTTGAAGTAGTAGAACCCTACTACCGCCAGTTTGTTTTCGGTGCTATTCGGCTTTTCCACCAGAAGCGTTACCCGTCCATCGTCATCGGTTACGGCAACGCCAAAGCGGCGCGGGTCGGGCACTTCTTTCACCCAGGCAACGGCCTCGGCAGGCTCATCGCGTAGGAAAGACAAATCGCTTTCAATCAACGTATCGGCAAAAATCATCAACATTGGCCCGCTCAGGTATTCCTCAGCCAGGGAAATGGCATGAGATTGGCCGCGCATTTCGGCTTGCCGGACGTAGTGTACCTTCAAGTGCGGGTAATGGGCGCGCATGTAAGGCTCGAATTGCTCGCCCAAATAGCCAATGATGAAGATCAATTCAATGTTTTCCGGCTCTGGTAGCGTTCTCAGCATATCGAGCACGTGTGCCAAAACGGCCTTGTCGGCCAACGTAAGCAATGCTTTTGGGCGGCTCCAAGTCAGAGGGCGCAGACGGCTGCCAAAACCGGCCATCGGGATAACGACTTTCAGCGTTTGTGCAGGCATTCGTTTTATTCCTCGTATCTATGCTCTCGCCAAGTGGACAACTATTTCTCTTCGAGGTTTAGTTGAATTTTCTTGCGCTTTGGTTTGCGTTCCGATGTAGGGCTTTCACGAGTGGCAAAAGGCAGCATGAGGACAAACCCCAACCCGATAATCGCCTCGCCAATCAGCACCCCGGTTTCCTGCCAGGGGCCAAAATAGGGCACTTTTGGCAGTGGTTGGGTGCCAAAGCCAAAGACATCGGCCATGCCAGAAGCCACCGCAACCACGTAGCCGGTGCTCACCAGCCGCAGACCGATATCGGCAGCGATACTGCGTTCTCGGTCGCGCCAGAAATTCATCAGGGTGAGGTAACCCCCAATGCAAATGATAGCCAGCCCCACCAGGAAGACAGCGATTTGCACAAAGCCAACCGGCGGGCTGCGGTCCAGGCCATAAGCGGCGGGGCCGGCACCCAGTACGAAAACCAGGAATCCAATCACGGTGACGATTAGCCCTAAACGCAGGCGATGGGGAGAGTATTTACGAGTCACGGTTACTATTCGGGGAGAATGCGGTACAGGCGTTCGAGCCAGTTACCATGAAAAATGGCGGCCACATCTTCGGAGGTATAGCCCATCTGCGACAAGATGGACGCTAATTTTTGCATATCGGCAATGGTATCTACCTCCCGTGGTGTGGTTTGCACGCTAAAGCCGCCATCGAAATCGGTACCCAGAGCAGCATGGCGGGCATCGCCGGCGCGCTGGCAAATGTAATCGATGTGTGCGGCCACGGCCTCCAGCCCAATGCGCTCCTTGTCGCGATGCGAGCGCCAGGTGGGGTCGAGAAAATCGTTGGCGGGGATGACGCCGATGACTCCATCGCGGGTCAGCAAACCGTCAATCACACGGTCGCTCAAAAAGCGGTTGCTCTCGATGCCGGGCAACAGCGCCAGGGCGTTAGCGTGCGTGGCCACGATTTCGGCGGGGTAAAAATCCAGCGCTTGCAGTACGGCCTGCTCGTCCATGTGGCTGATGTCCAGGATGAAGTTGTGCTCGGCCATGCCGCGCAGCAGGTCGTACCCTGCGGGAGTCAACGGGCCGGGTTCGCGCGTCCCGCCGCAGAAACGCGTCCCAGCCCAAGCCGGGCCAATCAAGCGTACGCCGCCATCCCACCAGAAGGATAATTCTTCGGGCGAACGAATGCCCTCGGCGTTTTCTATCAGGAGGACGAGCCCCACAGGGTGCCCGGACCCCTCAAGGGATGAGGCGGAAACGGACTCCCCCGCGGGTGGCGCGGCATCCAGGGGCCCCCACCCACCCAAAAGGGCGTCCAGTTCCCCCCGCCGTCCAACCAGACGGAATTTTTGGGGGTGCGCCTCCACCAGGCGGTGGTAGGTCTCCATCTGCAACACCGAAAATCGATGGGCTTCCTCGAGCGTTTCATAACTCAACTTATCCCAATCGCCCATGGCGCGCCGTTTGGGCCCGATGTAGATGGTGGCAAAAATCAGTCCTACTTGACCGCGCTGATAATCCAGCCAGCCGAGCAACGTATCGCCGTTGTGCTGCACGGTGGCGCTGCCGGCTTCCAGGCGACGGGTTTCCTCTGCGGCACGGGTGTAATCGCGCCCAAAGGTGAGCATATTCCAGGCCAGGTCTTGGTGGGCGTCAATCAGAAACAAGGGGGAACCCCTCCTCTAAAAGATGCGTGGCGATTTGACGGTCGACTTTGCCCATCGGGTAGGCGGCACAGTCGGTGGGCGTTACCCAGGCCAGAGCGGTGTGCTCCAGCGCTTGGGGCAGAGGGCTATTGGCTTGCAAGCGGCACAGATAGGCGCGCAAGGTGATGCGGAAATGTGTGAATGCGTGCCGGTAGGTGCCCAGCGGTGCGCCGACTTCGATTTCTGCGCCCAGTTCCTCGCGGATTTCGCGTTGTAGGGCGTGTTCGAACGGCTCTTTGGGGCGCACTTTGCCGCCCGGAAATTCCCACAGGCCGCCGAGCAAGCGGTCTTCTGCCCGGCGTGCCAGGAGTAGGTGCTGCTTGTGCATCACTACGGCCGCTACCACGTCGTAATGCGGAATCCGTTTTTTAAGGGGACGTACCGGCCGCAGGTGAACGGTATTTCTTGCCAGTGCCAGGCAGCCTTGTTGCAGTGGACAGCGCTCGCATTGCGGATTCTTGGGCGTGCACACCAGCGCCCCCAGATCCATCAGTGCCTGGTTGTAGTCTCCGGCTTTGCCGTGAGGCAGGTGTGCTTGTGTCAGTGCTCGTAAGCATTTTTCGGTTTGCGCATTGCCTAGCGGGGTATCTACATCGAACAGGCGGGCGAAAATGCGCTTCAGGTTGCCATCTAGTGCGATAGCGTCTTGCCCGAAGGCCAGCGCGGCAATCGCGGCTGCGGTGTAGGGGCCAATGCCGGGCAATTGCAAGAGTTCGGATTGACTGTGTGGTAATTGTCCATCATATCGCTCGCAGATGATTTGCGCGGCACGGTGCAAATGCAAAGCACGGGAATAGTAGCCCAGTCCTTCCCATAACCGTAACACTTCTTCTTTCGACGCGGCTGCCAGGGTTGCGAGGTTTGGGAAATGCGCCATCCAGCGTTCGAAATAGGGACGAACGCTTTCCACGCGCGTTTGTTGGAGCATGATTTCTGAAATCCACACGGCATACGGGTCGGGGTGATCACGCCAGGGGAGCGCGCGTCGATTCTGGGCGTACCAGGCCAACAAATTGTCAGCCAATTTAGAGTAGACGTTTTGAGAGGTATCCAAGTGTTTTAAAGTTGAAAGCCGTGTCGGGCGGGAATGATTTTGTATTGAAAGTTTTCTACGAATACGCCCAGGCTGTCTATCAATGCTTGCCAGTGGCTGGATTGTAAGATGCGTTCCAGGTCGGCGCGTGTGGGAGCCAAAACGCCCGCCATAATCTGGGGATGTTCTCGCGAGCCGTACATGGTGTACCAGGCGTCACTGGGTTCCAGCCCCAGGCGTTGCAGGCCGGGCATTAATTCCCGCACGACAAACTCAAAGTATTCTTGTTCCTGGCCAGAGCGAATGTCCCAAGTCATCAGTAGTTTTATAGCCATGAGCGTAATTCTCCGGTAAACGCCATTACCCCAGGCGAGGTTCGAGCACGACAATTTGTGTCTCGTCTGGCAATGAAGCGTGCGAGATTTTAAAACTTTGTTCCCGTTGCACGTTGCTTGCGCCCATTTCCTTTAGAAATTTGTCGAGCCGTAACAATTCTACCGACGAATGCGGCGTGCGGTAGTGCATGGGAATGACGAAGTTCGGTTCAATCAACCCAATGACTTCAACGGCTTGTGCCGGTTTGAGCGCTCCGCCGCCCCCAACAGGAACGAGTAGCACGTTGACTTCACCTAAAGCCTCAATTTCTCTCTGACTTGGAACGCGACGCAAATCACCTAGGTGCAATACAGTGAGTGAATCGAAATCCAGCAAAAAAAGGGTGTTTTTTACTTCATTATCGCTCGATTTGCGTTCGTTTGTGTTGATGCCGGTGATAAAAACACCGCCAATTTCATATTCCCCTGCTCCGTTGAGAACGTGTTTGACGCCTTTAACGGCCGGCAGATAGGCATGTCCGGGTGTATCATGGCTGGTGGTGACGATGTCGGTGTGTAATTTGAGGGGTGCGTATCCCACCACGTTGTGATCGTAAGGGTCGGTGACGACCGATGCCATGCCGCGTTCTACGATGCGAAAGCAGGAGTGACCATACCAGGTAATTTCCATAAAGAATCCAACCTCCTAATTGGGTACTAGCCTGATTATACTTCATAAATGGATGGTCATTGGCCAAGTCGTTGGGTAGTCCGCACCGTCCGTTTTTTCCCCCTTTATGGGACTGACTACCTGGCCTTGGAAATTCATCCACAGATGTCCCAGATGTATTTGTTTACCGCCGAGAACGCAGAGAGCGCTGAGATGACAGAACGGGAAAATCTTGACCAGATCACGGAGAGCATTATCTCAAAAATAAGAGGAAACGTCCCGAAGGTTTCCTCGAAAAACCGGTTGTGTCGCTCAAACCTTCACCCTGCGGGTACTTCGCGGGACGGTGTGCCCTTATCCCCAGAATATTGAGAAGTCGCCATGAAAAATAATTTTCACCACCAGACATGAAAATCTATTTTCAGATCAGATACGCCGATTTTAGGCAGAAAAGTGGTAGATTTTTTGCATTGGCTTCTGAAAAACTCGGTTTTTGCAGTGGGAAAAAAGAACCCCTCAACCAGTATCATGTTGGTGAGGGGTTCATAGAGAGATGATGATTTCAGGCTTCTTCTTCAGGCACCATACTCTCGATGCTCTCTTCTTCATTTGGTCGGCGATCCAGGATTTGCATTTGCCGGACGACGATCTTGGTGAAGTAGCGCGTCTGATCATCGTGTTCGTAGCGGTCGGTGCGTAAAGGCCCTTCGAGATAAACCAGCCGCCCTTTGCTCAGATATTTCTGGCAAATTTCCCCTAGTTTTCCCCAGGCTTCGATGTTGAACCAATCGGTGTCCTCTTTAGCGTTGCCGTCCTTGTCCTTCCAGCGGCGGCTGACGGCTACGCTGAAGGTAGTGTATGGCTTGCCCGTCGAAGTGTAACGGGCTTCTGGGTCGCGTCCCAGATAGCCGATAATTTGTGCACGATTGAGTGCTGGCATAATTCTCTCCTTGGCAACTGAAACGGATGCGGTACAATAACCACGTATATGTTTTTAGTGTAGTGAAAAAATACAAAAAGTCAAGCCCATTTGGGAGGTTTATTCTTCATGTATATTGCCGTCGAGGGTATGATTGGTGTAGGGAAAACTACGCTGTGCCGCTTGCTTCAAGATACTTTTCAGGCGCACCTTTTGCTAGAAAAATTTGAAGAAAATCCTTTTCTTGCAAAATTTTATGAAGACAGAGCGCGCTATGCTTTTCAAACACAGATGTTTTTCCTGTTGAGCCGCTATCGCCAGTTGCGGGAGAGTGTTCCCATCGCCTTACAGCGCGGGGAACGGATTTTGGCCGACTATGCCTTTGCCAAAGATGCCTTGTTTGCCAGTATCAACCTATTGGGCGAAGAACTCTCGATTTATCAGCAGGTGCACGATGCCCTGACCGAAAAATTACCGACCCCGGATTTGGTGGTCTACTTACAAGCCGGCACGCGTACCCTCATGCAGCGTATTGCGCTTCGGGATCGTACCTATGAGCGCGAGATGTCGGTTGACTATATCCACGCGCTGAATCAGACGTATGAACGGTTTTATCAAGAACGTCGCTGGCATGCGCCGGTGTTGCTTATCGAAACCGATCATCTCGATTATGTGCGGAATGCAGATGATCTCAAAATTGTAGAAAACCGCATTCGACAAGCGTTACACTTGCCACCATTCCAATCTTCATTACTCCCCGACGAATCTGGCACAAGGAACGATTATGCGAATTACGATTGAAAACTTACGTAAATTCACCCGAGATTTTGTCAATCAACGGGTGGCAAATGACCACTCTGTTTTAGCCGTTTATTTGACCGGCAGTTTGGCCGCAAACGAGCCGTTGTGGTGCCAGGTAGTGGATATTGATTTGGTTTTTGTGCATCATACCTCGCCGGAACAGGCGCATGAAGTGCTCCCTCTGCTGCCGGATGTCCATTTCGATATTGAACACCACGACCAGAAGCGTTACGAATCGACACGCAGTGTGCGTGCAGATGCCCTCCTTGCACCGGTGGTGTATGCGGCACAGCCCTTATATGATGGCGGGCATTTTTTCGATTTTGTGCAAGCCGGTGTGCGCTCGCAGTATGACCGACCAGAATACGTTTACCGACGGGCGGCACCTTTACTGCAACAGGCGCGCCGTACCTGGATGGCGTTGCAAGGCGCATCGTTCTCGGTAGAATTTTTCGATACCTACTTGCAAATCATTGCTGATAGTGCCCAAGCGCTGGCAACGCTGGCAGATGTGTTGCTCACGTCACGTCGTTTTGTGCTTCGATATGGACGAGCATTGGTTTCATTGCAGCAGGAAGCCCATTTTCAAGAGTTCTTGAGCCTGTTGGGAGATGGACAGGACGTGTCACTGCGCGAATTTTTACCGGCCTGGGAAGCCGCATGGCGTCCAGATGACGAGGCGCGGCCGCCTGTCGACACCCTGCGCCGGGCATACTTCCGCAGTGGTATCGAAACCTTGTTGGAAGGTGACATGCCCTTGGCCGCCTTGTGGCCATTACTGCGCACCTGGACCTCGGCGTTGCAGCATAACGAAGATGCGGCGCTGGCACCGTGGGAAGAACTGATGCAGCATTTGATGTTAAATGATGTTCAGGGACGTTTACAGGCCCTGGATGCCATGCTGGATACTGCTGAACAGTTGCTGGAAACCTGGGGAGAGAGCAACGGCCTCTTGTAGATGACCCCGCTTTTTGGAGACACGCGACCCCGCAGGGGGGAGGCGAGACCCGATTTTTAGACTTTCCCCGTGAGGATACCCCGTGCGCCCGTTTAGACGCTGCCCCCCTAAAATTTGCCGCGCCGATGGATGCCCAATTACGTGATTTCGCCGCGTGGCAAGATAATCTTGAACACAGCCCCCGATCGATCTTTACGGTTTTCTGCCCAAATGCGCCCGCCGTGCTTCTCGACGATGCCGCGAGCAATGCTTAACCCCATGCCCATCCCGCCATGTTGCCGGGTAAGGTGATTTTCTGTCTGGTAAAACTCGGCGAAAATGGCCTCTAGTTGCTCTGGATGAATGCCGGGGCCGGTATCGCGTACCTCGATACCAATTTTACGGGCAGTGGCACTTAGCGAAATGTCGATTTGTCCATCATTTGGGGTAAAGCGAATGGCGTTGTTGAGCAAGTTCGTAAGCACAAGTGCTATTTTGTTATGGTCGAGTTGAGCGATAACACCATTTCCAGGTAAGTGTGTTTTGATGATTTGTGAGCGTGCCTGGGCTGCTGGCTGGGCGTCTTGGCACACCTCAGTGATGATTTTTTGAACGACTACCCGCTCCAGGTTTAGAAGGGCTTCTCCTTTCTGGAGCATATTCAAATTGGTCATATCTTCAACCAGGGCGCGCAGCCTCAAAGCCGAATTGAGCACCATCTCGGCATGTTCCGAAAGTTCGCCTTGTGCCTCTTCTTTTAGAAAACTGGCATAGCCCAGAATGACGCCCAGGGGAGTACGCAGCTCATGCGAAGCGATGGCGATGAAATCGCTCTTTAGCCGATTGGCTTGTTCTAATTCCCTGATAGCCCGTTGCAAGGCGCTAATCAGTCGGGCATTGGCAATGGCAACGCCTGCATGTGAAGCAATGATGCTCAACAGGCGCATATTATGCTCATCGAATTCTCCCTCGCGTTTGTTGAGCGCTTCCAATACCCCAATGGGCTGATTGCGGATGAACATCGGTACCCCCAGCAACGAACGAGTAACAAACTGAACCTGTTTGCCAACTTGGTTATAGTGCTGAGGGTTGTCGCTCATATTGTTGATGATTTGTGGTTTTTGGCTTGTAAATATCTGCCCGGCAATGCTTTTATCAATGGGCACGGGGATGCGCGCTAATTCTTCTGGATTGGAACCGGTCGCGGCGGCAAAAAAGAGACGGTTATTCGACTCATCATAGAGCAAAATCGAAGCCGCCTCACATGCCAGGATATCCGTTGCGGTTTCGATAATGTATTGCAGCAGGCGGTCAATATCTAGTGTGGAATTCAGAGTAACGCTGATTTCCACCAGACGCGCTAACTGACGAATCGTTTGGCGTAATTGCAGGGGGGAACGTAGTTCGGAAGTGAAACTCATGGCAATGTATAGTTTAGCCCGAAGACGTGGGTTTGTCTATAGGTTTTTGGGAATTTTGCAAGTGTCTGATCTGAAAATAGATTTTCATGTCTGGTGGTGAAAATTATTTTTCATGGCG
>DYKW01000067.1 GCA_020722405.1 Anaerolinea thermophila | reverse complement strand
GAAGCGAGAAATCTTGCGAAGTGAGAAATCTTGCGAAGTGAGAAATCTTGCGAAGCGAGAAATCTGATCTGAAAATAGATTTTCATGTCTGGTGGTGAAAATTATTTTTCATGGCGATTTCTCAAAAAGATAGGGTAACCCAAAAATCTTAACGCAATCCCCATTCTGGGGACTTAGCCGCGAAGACGCAAAGGCAGGTGACAGGCGTCCGCCTTCAGCCTTCAGGTGACCCGTGACCTGTCCTGAATATCCGACTAAACGACTATCCGACTATGCGACTAAAAACGGCTTTTTCTTTGCGGCTCTGCGTCTTAGTGTTAAAATAACAAACCACTACCCCGAATTATTGAGATGATACATGTCAGGGGCCTGCCTGAAGGATGGCATTCGCCGGGTGGTGAATGACTTTCCAGATTCTCTGCGTTCTCCGCGGGCTCTGCGGTAAACAGATACAGGAATAATTATGTTTTTGTAATGGTCTGGACGCTGGTATTTTCGGTTTTCATATTTGCCAATTTTCGCCAGATTCCAATTGAAGAACACGCTAGCGGTGCTCCCGCTGATTGTTACAAATGCTTTCGTTAACTATACCCATAGGAAGAGCCTGCGATGAAAAAGATTCCCTCCTCTGAAATTACGCCCTATCACGTGTACCTGTCGCGGCGGGAGTTTCTCAAGGGCGCCGGGATTGTGAGCGCCGGTGCGCTTTTGGCGGCTGCATGTGCTACCAAACCCGCGGCTGAGAACACGCCGTCTCCGGTGACTTCGGTCAGTGCCCAAACGGATGATTTTGGGGATCCGCTTAACACCTACGAAGAGATTAACAATTACAACAACTACTACGAATTCACCACCGATAAGAAACGTGTAGCCAGCCTGGCGCAGGACTTCAGAACTTCCCCCTGGGAGGTAGAGGTCAGCGGTTTGGTCAATAAACCGCGTACCTTTGGGCTGGAGGACTTGCTCAAAATGTTCCCCCAGGGAGAACGCATTTACCGTTTACGGTGTGTAGAGGCCTGGTCAATGGTCATCCCCTGGCAGGGTTTCCCATTGGCTTCGCTACTCAAGGAAGTTGAGCCACTTTCAAGCGCCAAATACGTGCGTTTCGAAGCCGTTTACACCCCGGATGCCATGCCTGGTCAAAAAAGCAAGTTTTACCCCTGGCCGTACACCGAAGGGTTGCGCCTGGACGAGGCCATGCACGATCTGACGCTGCTGGCAACTGGTCTGTATGGTACGCCGTTGTCACCGCAGAGTGGTGCGCCTTTACGATTGGTGGTGCCATGGAAGTACGGTTTCAAGAGCATTAAAGCGATCGTCAAGATCGAATTGATGGAATATCCCCCCGATACGCTATGGCACACTGTCGCCCCGCAGGAGTATGGCTTCTATGCCAACGTCAACCCAAACGTGGACCATCCCCGCTGGTCGCAGGCCACCGAACGGCGCATTGGCGAGTCTCAACGCCGTCCGACCTTGATGTTCAACGGCTACGAGGAAGAAGTCGCCTCACTGTACGAAGGCATGGACTTGAAACGGAATTTCTAGCATGCAAAGAGAACAATGGACGAAGGTAGTGCCGCATTTGGCCGCTTGGTTACCTGCGTTGTGGTTGGCGTGGGCCTGGCAGCGCGGCAACCTGGGCGTTAATCCCATTCAAGCGGGCACGCAGTTTGCCGGACGAGTGGCTTTGACGATTTTAGCGGCCTCACTGGCTTGCACGCCCCTCAATACGCTGTCGGGTTGGCGGACGGCGCTTGCCTGGCGGCGCCCCCTGGGGTTATATGCCTTTGCCTGGGCGACCGGGCATTTGCTGTTCTTCGTGTGGGTGGATTACGGCCTGGATTGGGCCTCTTTGCGCCTGGATGTTGGCACCAAGCCTTATGTGTGGGTAGGAGCATTGGCGATGTTGATTCTGGCAGCGTTGGCGCTCACTTCCCATCGCTGGTGGATGAAATTCCTGAAGCGAGGTTGGAAGACCCTGCACCGTCTGGTATACCTGGCCGCCGTGCTGGTGTTGGTGCATTATTTTTGGGCAGTCAAGGGTAACTTTCTTGGGCTAAGTGGGAGTATCGACCGGCCGTTGGCCTATAGCGTGGGAATTGCCCTGTTGCTGATGTTGCGTATTGCGCCTTTGCGGCGCTGGATAGTGCGCCAACGCGCGCGTTGGTCGGACATACGCCGCAAATTCAGCCCTCGAAGCGATATCCTGCGCCGCGTACCGTGATGATGCGACGTGGTGCAGTGGGATTCTCTTCGATTTTTTCGCGCAACCAGTGGATGTGTACATCTACCGTGCGGCTGTTGCCGACATACTCCCAGCCCCAGACTTCGGTGAGTAGTTTTTGTCGGGAGATCACATGCCCACGATGTTCCGCCAGGTAGCATAGGGTTTCGTATTCCTTTGGTTTGAGAGCGAGTGCTTTACCTTTTAGACGCACTTCATGGCGTAGGGAGTCAATTTCCAAATCGTCGAACACCCATACAGAGGGACTGTCCTCCGTTGATGAAGGTCTGGCGTTGTCCTGGTCAATTTTCACGCGTCGTAACAAGGCCTTGATGCGGGCCTGTAACTCGCGCATACTGAACGGCTTGGTGAGGTAGTCATCGGCGCCTAGTTCCAATCCTAGGACGCGGTCTAACTCCTCGGTACGCGCGGTGAGCATCAAAATCGGGCTGGATACCTGGGGGCGCAAGGCGCGGCACACTTCGAAGCCGTCCATACTTGGCAGCATGATATCCAGGATGATGACATCGGGTGCTTGTTGACGGGCCACTTGCACGGCTTGCCAGCCATCTACGGCCGTCAACACCCGGTAGCCCTGCCGTTCCAGAGTATAGGCCAGGCTTTCGCGCAGTGCGCGTTCATCTTCTACAACCAGCACAGTAGCAGATGGCATGGGTCAGGCGTTCCTTCCAAATTTTGCGGATAGTTCGGCATTGGACGGTTCAACCAGCATGGAGCCATCAGGGAAAATGATGGTAGGAATAATGCGTTCTCCGTGGTTGGCCTGACGCACGAATTCGGCCGCCTCAGGGTTACTATCGGTGTCGTGCCACACGTAATCAATGTTATTTTTCTGGAAGAAGTGTTTCGCGCGTCGGCAATCGGGACACCAATCGGCACCGTACATGTGGATTTTGTTGTCGTTCATCGGCCAAGGTTTCTTTCGTTTGTGAAATTTTGTGTTTTGAGGATGGGTTTTCATCAAATGGGATTATAACAGCATTTTTATTGCGTTTTCCTATCAAGAACCGAGGTGACAGACAGGCTGGAAAGCCTATCCTACACGTCGTGTTCTGCCAAGAAGCCGCCTTTTTGGGGTGTTTCACTCAAAAACCGTTGGGTAGTTAGCGGATAACTAGGTGTGGGCGCCTGGCCTGCTGTAAATCCGTCATTCAACGTCAGAGATTGTCCTGATAATTACCGGCATTTGGTGAACACTTTCCTCCTGTTGGCTTCGATAACGCTGATTGCCTGGTGGGCCTCCGGTGGGCAGGCCATCAAACTTTCTCGCGGGGATGTCCGTTTGCTGTGGTTTGGGCTGAGGCCACTTGCCATTCTGCTCCTGGGCGTCAGTACGACGGTTCTGCCCTGGAGAACACGCTTTTCCCGGTTTCTTCGCTGTTGGACAAACGATAGACCGTAGCTGGTGGACGGCCGGGCATCAGGCAGTTGAGGAGTTCACCTTGCCAGTGTGCGGCTCAAGAATCTCGAACAGGCAAAATAGCCTCCCAGTGGGGCTGTTTTCGCGGTGGGCGATTTGTCGCACGGGACGGTGCAACAGGTGTGCGAGCAGGTGGGCATCCAGTTCACAAATTTCAGGATGTTCTTCCAGGATGGCCGCGTAAGGACAGTGCCCCAAGCGAATGCGCGGTGCCGTAGCGTGCGCTTCCCATTTGGCGCGGTAATGCATCTCATTGAGACTGTGGACGGTGTGGATCAGATGGTGGGTGAGGTGATACTCCGCCGGGAGGGGGGGCGTCGTCGAGGTGAGGTTGCGCGCCAGGGATGAGAAGACAGCCGCGCGCCCTTCTGGGGGGATCTGATCCAACAGGGCGCAGGTCAACCCCAAAAGGTGGTCTGCCTGTCTCTCTGGGGACAGGTTATACACCTGGGTGGGGCGTCCTTTCCCTTCGGGGACGCGCGTCCCTGAGATTTCTATCCAGCCATCTTCTTTCAGGATGGTGAGATGGTGGCGGATATTGGCGGCCGTGACTTTGAGGGCGCGGCTCAATTCGCTGGCGGTCGCGCGCTGGTGTCGCTCTAAATATTCCAGAATTTGCTGCCGAGTGGGGTTCATAGGGGCATTATACCGCATTTATGCAAAAAAATATTTGCATAAATGCCCTGGCTGTTGTGGTATGATGGCGCCGTGAGCATGTACGAGCCGTTGACCTGGGAATCTTCCTTTGCTATTGCCCGTGCACTGATGCGTGCGCATCCGAAAGTGGATCTGGAACAGGTTTCGTTGGGCATGCTTTACGATTGGGTTTTGGCCTTGCCGGATTTCGACGATGATCCGGCGCTGGTCAATGACACCATCCTTAACTCAATTTACCAAGAATGGTACGAGGAGGTCCATCCAATATGAGCGAATCTTTGAATTCCCCTGGGTACGATATTCCCGAAGAACTTCAGGGGACGGTGGCCATCACCACATTGGACCGGATTTACAACTGGGGACGACGTAACTCGATCTGGCCGATGATGTTTGGACTGGCATGTTGCGCCATCGAGATGATTTGTACCGCCGCGAGCCGTTACGATTTGGCGCGCTTCGGTATGGAAGTTATGCGCCCTAGCCCCCGGCAAAGCGATTTGATGATCGTTTCCGGTACGGTGACCAAGAAGATGTTGCCACAAATTGTACGCCTGTACAACCAAATGGCCGAGCCCCGCTACGTGCTGGCCATGGGAGCCTGCGCTTCGGGCGGCGGCCCCTTCAAAGAAGGGTACAACGTAGTCTCGGGCGTCGACAAATACTTGCCGGTAGATGTGTATGTGCCCGGCTGCCCGCCTACTCCGCAGGCACTGCTACATGGTTTGATGAAACTGCAAGAAAAAATTGACCAACAGTCTATTAAGGAAGTCCCCTGGTACAAGAAGGGGCCCAGCGAGCCTATTCCTGTGCCGGTTTTGGGGCCGGACATCATGGATCCGCGTGAGTACGAGAAAATCAAGCAATTCACGCTACAACCGGTAATCCCGGTACAGGTGGAGGACTAGAAGCATGGCTGAACAAACATTTGCCCCTACCGTGGATTTGACGGCGCGTTTTGGCGATTGGGTGCGCCTTGATGAGCGCAAAGGCTACGAGGGATACGTTGTTGAGGCAGCACATTTGGTGGCGTTTGCCACCGCCTTGCGCGATGAGTATGGTTACGATTATTTGGCTTCGCTGACCGGCGTGGATTACCTGCCGGAAGGCAAAATGGAAGTGGTGTACCACGTCAGCCAGAGCACCGGTGGGGCGCCGCTGGTTTTCAAGGTACAGGTGCCGCGTGAAGACCCCGTTACCGTGCCTTCGCTGGTTTCCGTATATCCCGGTGCAGAATTCCAAGAGCGCGAAGCATGGGATTTGTTGGGCATTCGCTTCGAAGGGCACCCTGACTTGCGCCGTATTTTGATGTGGGAAGGTTTTTATGGCCACCCTTTGCGTAAGGATTGGCATGAAGCTTATTTTGAAGAAGAAGCCAAGCCTTTTAAGAGCCGCTGGCCCGAAGGTAATGTGCATCGCATAGAAGATACACTGCCTTTTGGTAAAAACGTGGCTTATCCCAAAGGTTTCGACCCCGAAACCTGGGTGCCGGAAGGCGAAACAGCCTTGTATGCCGGTTTGCAACATGTTCCCGAAGAAGAAGATTTTCAAACCGATCAAATCGTAGTCAATTTAGGGCCGCAGCACCCCTCCACACATGGCGTGTTCCGCATGGCGGTGACACTGGACGGGGAAACGGTTGTGGACCTCAAACCGGTGATGGGGTATCTGCACCGCAATCACGAAAAGATTGGCGAACGCAATACCTATTTAATGAATATCCCCTTCACCGATCGTCTGGATTACCTTTCGTCGCTGAGCAACAATTTCGGGTACGTGCTGGCGGTTGAGAAATTGATGGGTGTCAAGCCGCCGGAGCGTGCCGAGTATATCCGCGTTATCATGGCGGAATTGACTCGTATTGTCAACCATGTGTTCGCTATTGGCATGTTCCTGAATGATATGGGCGCTTTCTTCACCCCATCGTTGTATGCCATCGAAGAGCGCGAACTTATTTTGGATGTCTTTGAGGCCGTGACCGGTTCACGCATGATGTGTAACTACATGCGCTTTGGTGGTGTGGCGCGCGATCTCCCACCCGGCATGTTGGAACGCATCCGTGATCTGGCTTTCAACCGTTTGCCTGCCAAAGTGGATGAGTTTGACACCTATCTAACAAATAATGAAATCGTGCGCGTGCGCGCGGAGGGGGTGGGTGTGTTAACCCCTGAACAGGCGATTGCCTATTCAACCTGTGGCCCGGTGTTACGTGCTTCGGGCGTACCTTACGACCTGCGACGGGCTGATCCCTACGGTATTTACGACCGCTTTGACTTCGATGTGGCGGTAGGGTATCACGGCGATGTGTACGACCGTTACCTGGTGCGCATGGAAGAAATTCGCCAAAGTATACGCATTATTCAACAGGCAGTGCAACAAATCCCCGCAGGCCCGGTCATCGAGGGCAAGCAGCAATATCAGGTGCGCGTGCCGGCCGGTGAGGCTTACGGACGGGTGGAAGGTCCAAAGGGTGAACTAGGCTTTTACGTTGTGTCCAATGGCCAGCCCAACCCGTGGCGTTATCATGTGCGCGCTCCATCGTTCATCAACTTGACCGCTCTGGCAGAAATGTGTAAGGGCAACAAAGTGGCTGATGCTGTGATCATCCTCGGCTCGATAGACATTGTGTTGGGCGAGACCGACCGCTAATTCAGGCGTTGAGACAGGAGTAAAGACCATGTATGGTATAGGAGTTGTCAAAGGTCTCCTCGTAACGCTCAAGCGTTTTGTCGAGACCTATGTAGATGATATCAAACGCGGTAAAGACCGCTACTATACGAAGGAAGGTATTGTTTACCGCAGCAGTGCGGAGACGCGTGGCCTGTTTACGGTGCAATACCCGGAAGAGAAACTGATTATCCCCGAAGAGTTTCGCTTTATCCCCTTCCTGGTGTATGAAGAGAAGGATGGCGAACGCGAAGTGCGCTGTACTTCTTGCGGTATTTGCGCCAAAGTGTGCCCTACGCAGTGTATATGGATCGAGCGCACCACCGACTCAGTAACCAAGCGCCCTGTACCGGATCCAAAGAATTTCTACATTGACGTGGACATCTGCATGAACTGCGGGTTGTGTGCAGAATACTGCCCCTTCGATGCAATCAAGATGGGTCACGATTTTGAATTATCGGTATACGATCGGCATAGCAACAATATCTACGATAAAGAAAAACTGCTCAAACCGGTTTCTTACTATCAGAGCATTCGCCCGTCGAATTACGAACGCGAAGAGAAGGCGCGTGCCGAAGCCGAAGCCGCTAAAGCAGCCAAAGCCGCCGCGCGTCAGAAAGGTAAAGGATAGTCGAGAAAAACCGTTCGAAGATGAACCGGTCTGGGGCAGCGAATTGCGTTGTCCCAGACCAGGCTAGTGTGAAAGGAAGATTTGTAATGGTATCCCAAGAACAAATTTTAGATGCTCTGCGCAAGGTAGAAGACCCTGATTTGCATAAAGACGTGGTCAGTTTGAAAATGATTCGAGACCTGAAAATCGAAGGGGATGTGGTGCGCTTTACCCTGCATCTGACCACGCCGGCCTGCCCGATGAAGGATCGCATGCGCAACGATGCCGAGAAGGCCGTACTTGCGCTACCGGGTGTTCGGGAAGCACACGTTAATTTGGATGCTACCGTTGTTAACGACGGACGTAACCGTGGCGTAATGGATGTTCCTGTACGCAACGCGATTGCAATTGGCTCCGGTAAAGGTGGCGTCGGCAAGAGCACGGTTGCGGTGAATGTAGCGGTAGCGCTGGCGCAGACAGGTGCCACGGTCGGCTTGTTGGATGCAGATATTTACGGGCCTAACGTGCCCACGATGATGGGCGTCAAGGAACTTCCGCCTCCTAAGGGTAACAAAATCACGCCGGCGGAAGCCTATGGTGTCAAGATGATGTCTATTGGTTTCTTGGTCAAGCCCGAGCAGCCGCTGATCTGGCGTGGCCCAATGTTGCACAGTTCTATCAAACAGTTTATCTCCGATGTGGCCTGGGGTGACCTGGACTACTTGATTGTAGACCTGCCCCCCGGAACGGGAGACGCGCCCCTCAGTTTGGCGCAGAGCCTGTCTTTGAGCGGTGGCGTGATTGTCACTTTGCCGCAGGATGTCTCTCTGGAAGATGCCCGCCGCGGCTTGTACATGTTTGAGCAGTTACAGGTGCCGGTCTTTGGTGTTGTGGAGAATATGAGTTACCTGGAAATGCCGGATGGCAACCGTCTGCACGTTTTTGGCTCCGGCGGTGGGAAGAGACTGGCCAAAGAGGCTAATGTGCCTTTCTTGGGCATGGTGCCGATGGACCCATCGGTGTCTGTAAGCGGAGATAGCGGCAAGCCGATAGTTGTCAGCCAGCCGGATTCGCCTGTTGCTCAGGCATTGAAGGC
The DNA here is from genome assembly GCA_020722405.1 of Anaerolinea thermophila. GTDB lineage: Bacteria > Chloroflexota > Anaerolineae > Anaerolineales > DRKV01 > DRKV01. Next base: position 496 of record DYKW01000067.1, on the reverse strand, counting down.
GTTGGCCGAGCAAATCGCGGCCCAGACCAGCATAGCGGCCTATAAACGAAGCAACAATGTCATCCCCATCAACCTGGTGGGGTGAGTGGAAAAGGCTTCCGAATTTCGGAAGCCTTTTTTGTTGCCATAAAGTCGGGTAGTCAGGTAGTCGGGTAGTTAGATAGTTAGATAGTTAGATAGTTAGATAGTTGGGTAGTTGGGTAGTTGGGCATTTTGCATTCTGCATTCACATTGTCACCTGATGCCTGTCGCCTGACTACCTGACGGCTGACACCTGACGCTTGCCTTTGCGTTAAGGTTTTGGGGCTGCCCCAGCGCTATGTTTTTGTAGGTTGCGGAGTTGTTGGAGCAGCGTTTCTACCGTTGGACGGTCGGTGGGGGCGTGACTGCGGTGGGCGTAGTGCAGATAGTCGTTTTTGTCGATGATGAAATCGCCACCTAATTGAGAAGTCGCCATGAAAAATGATTTTCACCACCAGACATGAAAATCTATTTT
>DYKW01000066.1 GCA_020722405.1 Anaerolinea thermophila | reverse complement strand
GATTTTCCCGTTCTGTCATCTCAGCGCTCTCTGCGTTCTCGGCGGTAAACAAATATCAGCAATCAATTGACAGTTGGTCTGCACGTCAATTCCCTAATGGAGTCTGACGAAAATTAATAGCGGTCAAATAAAACCGCCAAAGCCCAGGCTCCTATCAAACGGCCGATAAAACGTAACAGCCCTGGATCATCCAGGGCTGTGCACCGGATCCGGGCTTTGCCCCACCCCAACATCCAGAAAATCTTTTAATGTGAGCATGAAACGCTCTGGTTCATCCAACATTACAAAGTGCCCTGAGCGTTCAAAGCGTTCAATTCTTAGCTGCTGGACATAAGTACAAATTGGCTTCCATTGATCTGGGTGCACGATGTTATCTAACAGACCATACATACCCATTACTGGAATTTTTAGTTCATTCAAACGGCCAGTGATGTTCGTTTTCCGTAGGGATGCGATGCTTATCAAGAATGATTCAAGCGTGGTGCGCGATAAGTCATTATAAATTATCTGCGTCCAGCGCTTATCGCGTGTAATCCTGGGTGCAGCAACGCGTAGGCCCAGTTTAAGTGCCCACATCATGTTGTACACGCCGAAAGCAACAGGACGATAACCGGCCATTTTCAAAGTCCACGCTAACGACTCACCATCTATCGGAGAGCCAATCACCGTCACCTTGCTAACACGCTCTGGATAAGCCAGGGCAACGCTCAGGCTGACAGTGCCTCCCATGCTATGGCCGACCAATGGCGCGCGCACAATGCCTAACTGCTCCATAAATTGCGCCACCATTTCAACGAAATCGTTCACGGTATAGGTGGAACGTTTCTTCCCGGATTCTCCGAACCCCCAAAAATCCAACGCATAGGTACGATAATAGCGTCCTAGATAGGCCATGGTTTCTTGCCACAGTCCCCATGAGCCTAACCAGCCATGTAACAAAATCACAGGACGTCCACGTCCATATACCTCATAATGAAGAATGCCTTGTTCTGTCGTGATTGATGACACGTCAAATCCGCTCTCAGGTGAGAAGATGGGTAAAATTATTCACCTTCGCCCATTTCAGCCAAGACACTGTATAGCAACTCCAACAGGACCATCTTGACGGTTTCCTTATCTGTTGCTACACAAGGCAGAAGTTTTACATGATCCTGTAGACGCAAGGCAATACGCATATCATCCAAATCCCAGGCGTCCGACAGATCTTGTTTATTGGCTGCCACGACATAAGGCGTAGGAGCATAGGCTTTAAAGGTTTCCAGGATACTGCGCCCTTCTCGGAATGTTTCAGGTCGGGTACTGTCAATCAAGACAATAAAGCCCAGCATACCTTCCGACAGAATCTCCCACATGAAGTCAAAGCGGCGTTGGCCCGGCGTCCCAAATAGGTACAACACCAGATCATCCCCAACGGTGATACGTCCGAAATCCATCGCCACGGTTGTGGTGGCCTTGATGCGTTCCGCTTCGGAGGTGATTTTCCGCTCTGTGGAAACAACATCAATCTCACTCACCGATTGAATAAATTCCGTCTTTCCGGCACTGAAGGGCCCTGTAACAACAATTTTGACAGTTTGCATAGTTCTTTATCCTATGATAAAAATTTATATCGTCCGAATACGGCCGATGAGACGATTGACCAGGGACTTCTGTTCTTCTTTTGTTTCTCCAGGCACGGTGAATTTCAGTTTGGCCGTTCCTATTGGCCTCGCCAATTCAACCAACCCGGCTTGCAACAACCCATACACAATGCGCCGGATTTCCAGGTCATTCATTTGGGTTGTGCGCGCAATTTGACGGATAGTATTCTTGGGGTCAATATAAGAAACTACACGCCACTCTTCTACACTCAGGCTGACATTACGCAAGTTGACCCCTGGTCGATCGGTGAATTTGAGCGCCATATCCAAACTGGGAATTTCACTTTGCAAATGTTCCCACTCGCGCATTTTCCGGGAACCTTCGATAATGATGTTTTCCAAATTTACCCGCGTGGTGATTTTATCGTTAGGTGGCAAAACATCATTCTCAAAATAGAAAATCCCTTCTACCCAGGTAAATAAACGTTGTACTACACTGACAAAATAGGCTTGTAAACTGGCGATGATATCTTGCTGGGTAATATAATTCGCATTAATTAAGAGTAATCCTAGTTCTTTGTCACTCATCTTAGCCGCGCGGGTCTTAATGGTGCGGTGTTGCGCAGCAGTAATTTTATTTGCCCGATAAAGAACTGTTGCCAAAAAATTATCCTCCCCCGAAATATGCGCATAAGCCAGTTTACCATCTTGAAAAGAGACTTGCGCCTTTTCAGTTGGGCCTTGTACAAATAATGTGCCCGTCTTGCGCGCCAAGTTAATCAAATTGAGTAACTGGGTAATCGTAAAATCTCTAAGGTTGCCCTTTAGCGCCATGTAAACCTCAAATAAGTCCAAGTATAGTAATTTTGAAATCCCAACACTATTTCCACGTCGGGCGATAACGAGTTGAGAAGATTATACATTTAAGAGATGCCAACGTCAAATGCAAAGTACAACAAAAAATAACATACCCTGCAATTCATACTCAGGACCACCATTTTTGCAGGTCTTGCAAGGTGTTGTAAGCGGTTAAATCCAATTGTAATGGTGTGATGGAAACAAAACCGGCCTTAAGAGCGCCATAATCCGTCCCTTCTTCAGGGACACCTGTAGGGGACTGACCACCAATCCAATAGTACGGCTTCCCTTGAGGGTCAACGCGCCGCACCAGCGCATCACGGTATATTCGCAATCCCTGACGGGTGACGCGTATCCCCTGAATTTCATCATAAGACAGGTAGGGCACATTGACATTCAACAACGTCCCCTTGGGCAAACCGCGCTCAATGACCATAGCTGCCACTTCTTTTCCAACGCGTGCTGCGACGGAATAATCCAGTGCAGCTTGATGATTCTCGGGGGAGTCCAGTGAAACAGCAATCCCCGGTACCCCACCAATAGCCGCTTCCATAGCCGCCGTCACTGTGCCGGAGTAGGTAACATCGTACCCGATGTTGGCATTCGGGTTGATGCCTGAAATCACCAGGTCTACATTTTTCTCCAATAGCCCTAACAAGGCTAAGGCCACACAATCTGAAGGAGCGCCATCGCTGGCGAATGCAAAACTGCCATCGGCCAGTATCGTTTTCTTGACACGCAATGGACGGTACAGCGTTTTAACGTGGCCGGAAGCCGACCAGTTGCGATCGGGGGCCAACACACTTACCTCACCCAAAGAACGCAACGCCTGTGCTAATGCCAATAGGCCGGGTGCGGTTACGCCATCATCATTGGTGACCAAAATATGCATGTATACTCCTTGCAGGGAATTTTCGACAATAAGGTCGAAGGCTTGTATTATACCTGTTCTTAAACACACTTTGGCAAGAAGTTTCTTCCCAAATGCAGGGTGGATGGCCGCCAATGGAGGAAAAACCGCAGCCGCCAGACAGCATGTACTAGGTGAAGGTGTCCAACCTGTCTTTTTATTGACGATCACACTTTTCTACGAGAAACCCCAATTATTGGGTAGAATAGAAGATATTCGTACCCCAATGTCATCGGTCAATTACCCCCAGGAGATAGCCATGCACCGTTGGATTACCCGTAGTATCGCTATGTTGCTCATCCTCACCGCATTAACCGGCGTTGGGTTGAGTGTCAGCGGCATTGTAATCGCCCGTCAGGTTCGCCCATTGGCCACAGTCTGGGGCACGAAACAAATGGACACTGCACAAGAGACCCTGTCTTCGCTGAACGAGGCCCTCAGCATACTCGAAGACACCTTGTGTACCGCAGATACCAGTTTGCAAAGTGTGAACGAAACCTTGAAGGTCAGTGCCCAGACGCTGGGGGATACACAGCCCATTCTAAAAGAAACCCAAACTCTACTCGACGAACAAATACCGCACACTATCACCGAGACTCAGGCCGCGCTATACACTGCCCAACAAGGGGTAAGTCTCATCGAGCAAACCTTGCGCGTTATCACGCTCATCCCCTTCATACCGGGAGAGCCTTACCAGCCACAAATTTCGCTCAGCGATTCATTGGGGCAAATCGCATTGGCCCTGGGACAAATTCCACAATCGACAGCCGATCTCTCGAACGGGATACAAATTAGCAAAGCCAATCTTGCCACGCTGCAAATCAACCTGCTCAGTATCTCGCTGCAACTGGATGACATCCAGGAAAATTTGCAAGGTGTACTGGATACTCTCCCGCAGTACCACCAGACCATCGCCGCGCAACAAGCCCAGATAACATCGCTCCGTCAGCAATTCCCTCGATGGATCGCCTTGCTGGCCAATGCGCTGACGGTCTTTTTAGTGTGGTTAGGGCTAACCCAGGTTGGCTTGCTTTTACAGGGAGTGGATTGGTGGCAGCGCGGCAACGGCGAGGCGGCAAAAAATCCCCTCAAACCTGCCGATGAGACCCCGGCCTCATAGGCTTTTAAAATTTGGGAGCGCCGAACCCCAGCCCGGCGCCCCCAGGTCGGTTTGTTTACGCCGCGTCTTCAGCGGCTGGGGGCAGTGCGGCTTCCATCAACTGCTGAATGCGCTGCACCATGCTCGCCGGGTTGGGATGCAAGCCCTCCAACAGCAAAGCGCTTTCATACACCTGTTCGATGACCGCTTTCACCAGCGCGTCATCTTCCGGCAAGCCGGCCAAACGCCGAATCAAGGCATGATGGGGGTTGAGTTCCAGCACTTTCTTGGGCACCTGGTATTCCTTATCCAGATAGCGGTAGACGCGCTGCATTTCGCTATTGGTTACTCCCTCAGGGTCGCTCAGGCGAGCCACGGAATCGTGCAGGCGGCGCGAGAACTTCACGTCAGCGACGCGCTCCCCCAGGGTCTCGCGGAAACGCTGCAAGGTCGTTTGTACTTCCTCGGGCACGGATCCCTCATCGGGAGCGGTATCCTCCTGGGAGGCGCGCGGCAAATCAGCCGAAGCAGCGTTCTCCACCTTGAAGCCCTCGTATTCGGTCAACGTCACGGCCAGGAAGGAGTCAATCGGCTCGGTCAGCAGAAGCACTTCGATGCCCTGCGCTCGAAAAGCATCCAAATGCGGGCTGTGCTGCACGGAGTCGGCATCCTCACCCAGCAGGTAGTAGATGGTCTTCTGGCCGCCCTTCATCCGGCCTATGTAATCGGTCAGAGCAATCCATTGATCGGGGAAAGTCGTACTGCGGAAACGCAACAAGGGGTAAAGTTTCTCGCGCTCGCGGGCATCGGTTTGCGATACCACACCCTCTTTGAGATAAGTGCCAAAGGTCTCCCAAAAACGAGCGTACTTTTCGGGGTCTTTGGTAGCCATTTCCCGCAGTGCGCCCAGCACTTTGCCGCTCAGCACCTTGCGGATTTGGCGTACCACGGTATTGGCCTGAATCGTTTCACGCGAGACGTTCAGGGGCAGGTCTTCGCTATCCACCACGCCCTGCATAAAACGCAAATACTCCGGCAGCAGGTCTTTGGTGTACTCCTGAATCAGCACCTTGCGGGCGTACAGTTTCAAGCCGTTTTCCTTGCGTAGCGAGAACATATTGCGCTCGGCCTTGGCGGGGATGTACAGCAAGGCATACAACTGGACAGGGGCATCGGCGTGCACATGCAGGTGCAACAGGGGTGGTTCGAAGTCCAGGGTGAATTGCTTGTAGAAATCGGCGTACTGTTCTTCGGTGACCTCGTTCGGCGCTTCTCGCCACAAGGCTTTGCGGCTATTGACCGGCGTCTCATCCTCCCCCAGGTAAATGGGGTAGACTACAAAATCCGAGTAACGGCGGATAATATCCCGCAAGCGGGCTTCCTGAGCAAACTCTGCGGCATCTTCTTTCAAGAAAATCTCGATTCGTGTACCGCGCGAAGTTTTTTCGGCTGTTTCCAGCGTGTAGGTTTCCCCACCTTGCGATTCCCAACGCGCTGCCTGGGCCTCTGGCCGATAAGAACGCGAAGTAACGACGACTTTCTCGGCCACCATGAAGACGGAATAAAAGCCTACGCCAAATTGCCCAATGATGTCGGCCAAATTGGGGGTTGATTCGCCCTTTTGGGCCGCCTCAAGGAACGCGCGGGCCCCTGAGTGGGCAATGGTCCCCAAATTTTCTGCCAACTCCTGGGAGGTCATTCCCACGCCGGTGTCTTCGATGACCAGCAGACGCTTGTCGGAATCAGCCATCAACCGGATGGTCAGTTCCGCTTCGGGGTCCAGCACGTTTTGGTCGGTTAGCATGATAAAACGCATCCGACTGAGGGCATCCGAAGCATTGGAAATCAGTTCGCGCAAGAAAATCTCGCGCTCGGTATACAACGAGTGAATGAGGATATTCAGCAATTGTTTGATTTCTGCTTTGAACGGTTGTTCTTGAACGGGAACTTGATCACTCATACGCTACTCCTTACATCCAGTTAGTCTAATAGAGATGCGCTACCCAATGGTAGCGCATCTCTGTAAAAAGTTTGTTAGCAAACAGCCTACTCGCGTGCCATGTTGCGCAACACGGTGTGCAAAATACCACCGTTGCGGTAGTACTCCACCTCAATGGCCGTATCCAAACGCGCCAGGGCTTCAAATTGGACTGTGGTACCATCGGCCTTGTGTGCGGTGACGCTTACGCGGCTCCCTGGCTGCAGGTCATTATTCAGCCCGGCGATGTCGAAAGTCTCTTCGCCGCTCAAGCCCAGGGACTCGATGTTCTGCCCGTCTACAAACTGCAGCGGCAAGACGCCCATCCCAACCAGGTTAGAGCGGTGAATGCGTTCGTAGGATTCGGCAATGACAGCCTTGACGCCTAACAACAACGTGCCCTTGGCCGCCCAGTCACGGCTGGAGCCGGTACCGTATTCCTTACCGGCCAAGACCACCAGCGGGACACCCTCCCGGCGGTATTTCATCGCCGCATCGTAAATGGACATCTGTTCACCGTCCGGGAAGAGCCGCGTGTAGCCGCCTTCCACACCCGGCACCAGGCGGTTCTTCAAGCGGATGTTGCCAAACGTGCCACGTGTCATCACCCGGTCGTTGCCGCGCCGGGAACCAAAGGAGTTGAAATCACGCGGTTCTATGCCGTGCTCAATCAAATAGCGGCCAGCCGGGCTGTCCATCGGGATGGCGCCGGCCGGAGAGATGTGGTCGGTGGTAATTGAATCGCCCAACAGCGCCAACACACGGGCACCGTGGACTTCCTTGACATCGGGCACTTCCGTGGTCAGGTCGAGGAAGAAGGGCGGCTCTTGTATGTAAGTAGAAGCCTGATCCCACTCGTACAGATCGCTGCTAGGACTGGGAATGGTGTTCCACATCTCGTTGTCGGTGAAGACATTGGCATACTTTTCGCGGAACATCTCGGCATCCACGTTCTGCCGGACGACTTCCATCACTTCTTGCGTGCTGGGCCAGATGTCCCGCAGGTAAACGGGATTGCCGTCGCGGTCGGTACCCAAGGGGTCATTTTGCAAGTCAATATCCACCGTACCGGCCAGGGCATAGGCCACCACCAGCGGCGGGGAGGCCAGGTAGTTGGCCTGGACATGGGGATTCACCCGGCCCTCGAAGTTGCGGTTGCCCGAAAGCACCGCCGACGCAATCAAATCGGCGCCTTGGATGGCTTCCACCACCTTGCCGGGCAACGGGCCGGAATTGCCAATACAGGTGGTGCAACCGTAACCCACCACGTTGAAACCCAGTTTGGCCAGCGGCTCGATCAGGCCGGACTTGGTGAGATACTCGGTGACGACGCGTGAACCGGGCGCCAAACTGGTCTTGACATACGGTTTGACCTTCAGCCCGCGTTCAGCGGCTTTCTTGGCAACCAAACCGGCACCAACCATCACCGAAGGGTTGGATGTATTGGTGCAGGAAGTAATGGCCGCAATCACTACGGCGCCATGTCCCATTTCGACGCTTGTGCCATTGGTGCCCACGGTTGTCTTGGTTTGCATACGTTCGGGGGAAAGCGCAAAGCCGCGCTCGCGCACCGGTGCCTGCAATGCTTTGTGGAAGGCCTCCTTCATTTGATTGAGCGGAATGCGATCCTGGGGGCGTTTCGGGCCGGCCAAGCTGGACACCACAGTGCCCAAGTCCAGTTCCATGGTATCGGTGTATTTGGGGGCGGGCGTATCGGGGGTACGGAACAGCCCTTGGGCTTTGGTATAGGCTTCCACGCGCGCCACAACCTCATCGGGGCGTCCGGTCAGCCGCAGGTAACGCAGGGTCTCGTCATCCACGGGGAAGAAGCCCATCGTCGCCCCATATTCAGGCGCCATATTGGCGATGGTGGCGCGGTCAGGCAGGCTGAGGGCATCCAAACCCGGGCCATAAAATTCCACAAACTTACCCACCACGCCTTTTTGACGCAGCATTTGGGTGATCGTCAACACCAAATCGGTAGCCGTTACACCATCCTGCAATTCTCCATACAATTTGAACCCAATGACATCTGGCATCAGCATGTCGATAGGTTGTCCAAGCATCGCGGCTTCGGCTTCGATGCCGCCTACACCCCAGCCGACGACGCCCAGACCGTTGATCATCACGGTATGCGAATCGGTACCCACCAGGGTATCAGGGTAGGCCACCATTTGGTCACCCTCTTTGGATGCCAGCACGACTTGCGCCAGATATTCCAGATTGACCTGGTGGATGATACCGGTGGCTGGAGGGACAACGCGGAAATTATCGAAGGTTTTTTGCCCCCAGTGCAAAAACTGGTAACGTTCGCGGTTGCGCTGAAATTCCAACTCGGCATTGCGCTGCAACGCGTCTAAACTGGCGAAAAAATCCACCTGCACGGAATGGTCGATGACTAGATCGACCGGTACGACAGGGTTGATTTTCTTCGGGTCGCCGCCCAGGCGTGCCATCGAGGCGCGCATGGCTGCCAGGTCTACCACTGCGGGCACGCCGGTAAAGTCCTGCATCACCACCCGCCCAGGGCGATAGGGCATGCTCTTGCGTTCGCCGCGCGGCTGCCATCCGGCCAAGTTGATGACATCCTGACGGGTGATTTCCTTTTCGTTACACTGCCGCAGCACGCCTTCCAGCATAATGCGGATGGAGAAAGGCAAGCGGGCAAGGTTGGTCAATCCCTGGGCTTCCAGGCGGTCGAGACGATAAAAAACGTACTCGCCGTAAGCGGTTTTTAGCGTATCACGGGTATCGAAGTAATCTTGGTTCATAGGTGCTCCTAACATACATTCTTGAGGTTAGTAT
>DYKW01000065.1 GCA_020722405.1 Anaerolinea thermophila | reverse complement strand
ATTTTCACCACCAGACATGAAAATCTATTTTCAGATCAGATACCATCTTTACGAATTTTTGGGGCAATCCCAGACCTTTAACGCAATCTCCATTCTGGGGACTTAGTCGCGAAGACGCAAAAGTAGGTGGTAGGCGTCAGCGAACAGCGGACCACAGAATGCAAAATGCAAAATGCGAAAAGCGAAAAGCGAAATGCGAAATGCGAAAAGCGAAATGCGAAATCCGGATTAGGGTTCAGCGTCCCCAGGGGGCGGACGAGGGTTTTGGGGGAACGGACGAGTATTCGCGAGGGGCGCGGGGTACGGTATCCCCCCAAAGGGCCGATGAACTTATGGGACGGCCGGCCCCCTGCGAGTCGGGTTTGTTTCCTGTGGGGTTGCGTATCCCCCTTGGGTAGCGGGATGTCCTCAGGATGGTCGTAAATTTTGATTGACCAGCAGTCGCACTTCTCGGCCATCGGCGGCGTTGAGCGCTTCTTCTGCCAGTTGTTTGGTGGTCTTGTAACTTATCTGCCGAATGCGTTCTTTGACTTGTGGGACGAGCGCCGGATTGACGCTGAGTTCGTCTACGCCCAGTCCTATCAGGATGGGTACGGCGGTGGTGTCTCCGGCCAGTTCGCCGCACACACCAACCCACTTGTCGTGCGCATGGGCGGCTTCTACCACTTGATGGATGAGTGCCAGGACGGCCGGGTGCAGCCCGTCGCTGAGGTAGTTGAGGTTGGGATTACCACGCTCGGCAGCCAGGGTGTATTGGGTCAAATCGTTGGTGCCGATGCTGAAGAAGTCCACATGGGGGGCGAGTACGCGGGCGGATAGGGCGGCGGCGGGAATTTCTACCATGATGCCGGTTTCTATTGGCCAGCAATGAGAGATGCCCTTGTCTTCCAGGTCGGCATGGACGGATTCGAGCAGGGCGCGGGCACGTTGTATCTCGTCCAGGGTGGCCACCATGGGGAACATGATGCGCAGGTTGACGCGTGCTGCTGCCCGCAGGATTGCCCGCAGTTGGGTGCGGAACAGGTTTTCTTGCCGGAAGCCCAGGCGGATGGCGCGCGTCCCAAGGAAGGGATTGGCTTCTTCCGGCTGTTGGATGTAGGGCAATGGTTTATCACCGCCTACGTCGAGGGTACGCACAATGACGGGCAAGTCGTGCATGATATTGCCAATGGTGTGTAGCGTGACAACCTGTTCGGCTTCGGAAGGCGGGGTTTGGCGGGTGAGGAAAAGGAATTCGGTGCGTAGCAACCCGATGCCTTCGGCGCCTTGTTGGTAGGCGGCATGGGCATCTTCGGGACTGCCGGCGTTGGCGACCACCTCGACGTTGTGTCCGTCGCCGGTTTGGGCGGGTTGGTGGCTGCGTTCTAGCAGGATGGTGCGCTTTTGCAGCCATTTGGTGCGCTGTTGTTCCAAATCAGCACATACCTCGGGGGAAGGTTCTACCCAGAATTGGCCGCTGAAGCCGTCTAGTGCAACTTCCGTCCCGGCAGGTAGGGAGAGGAGGCTGGTGGATGTCCCGGCTATGGCCGGAATGCCCATAGAGCGGGCGAGAATGGCGCTGTGAGAAGTTGGGCCGCCTAAGACGGTTGCAATACCGAGGATGTTTTTCAGGTCTAGTTGGGCGGTTTCGGTGGGGGTCAGGTCTTCGGCCAGTAAGATGACGGGGTGGGGCAGGGTGAGTGCTTGGGTGTGGCCTTCTGTCAGCAGGAGCAGCACTTGGCGGCCAACGTCCTGTACATCGGTGGCGCGTTGCTGAAGATAGGTGTCTTCCAGCGATTGGTAGGTAGCAGCGATTTCGGTGATGGCTGTTTGCCAGGCCGCGGCCGCGTTTTTGTGTTGCTCGAAAATAGCCTTATGCACACGCTGCAGTAAGTCGGGGTCTTTCAGAATGAGGATATGGGCATCGAAGATGGCGGCCTGACTTTCGCCGAATCGAGCGGCCAGACTATCACGGCGCTTGGCGATGGCCGTTTCGGTTTGGGTGAGTGCCTGTTGTAAACGTTCCCATTCCTGCGAGGGATTTTGCGCCTGGCGGGATGACACCAATGGCTCTGGTGGTTGGTAAGTGTATACCGGCCCGATGGCAATGCCTTCTGCGATGGGGATGATTTTTCCACCGTTTTCTTCGACGGGTGGCCTGGTGGATGTTTCTTGACTTTCTTCTATTTCTCCAAAGCCGGCTTGGATGAGCGCGCTCAAGGCATCCAGGGCTTGGATGCTTTCCGTACCTTGGGCGTTTAGCCCTACCTGATGGTCTTTCAGTGCCCCCAAGGTTGCCAGTGAATTCAGACTGCGTGCTGAAACGGGGCCTTTGCCGGTGGTGAGGTTACGTACGTACACCTCGGCATCGAAGCGGGCCGCTGTTTGGACGAATTTGGCGGCCGGACGGGCGTGTAGGCCGTGAGGGTTGACCAGCGTCAAGATGCGCTGGGGTTGGGTGATGGTTTGTGTATCGCGAATTTCCGTGGGCGGTTGTGGGTGCCCCAATTGTTCTTGCTTGGCGGTTAAGGCGTTTTGCGCTTCCTGGCATACCACTTGGGGGTCATCTGTGATGGCTGCCTGGACGGCGGCTGCAATGGCCCCCTCTACCAGTGGCGCCGGGCACAGGTGGACACGGCTTTGTAGGTCCTCCGGTAATAACTCGAGCGCCATTTTTGCGCTGAGCACGGCACTTCCTAAATCCATGAGGACCACGATGCCGTTGGGATGGTCTGTTTCTTGAATGGCACGAGCGATATCTATGGCATCGGTGCCAAAAGCATCGTGGTTTTCTCCCGCGCCTCCAGAGAATGCGATTGGCAACTCAGGATCGCAGACTTGTTGTGCCAGGGCAACCAATGATTGTGCCAGTGCTTTGCTGTGTGATATGAGAACGAGACCGAGCATGATGAAACCTCAGAGGAAAAGTGCGGGATTAACTGCCCATTGTGCGCACTGCATTCAATAGCCACAATCCGTACAGGCTAACGAACACCCCAAACAAGATGATAATGATGTCGATAACACGGCGGCTTTTTTCTGCGGGGCGCAAATCCAAGAGGATGCTGCGTAAGCCGAGCAAGGAATGGAGCACCAGCAGAAACAGGAAGATGGCTTCCATGAATACAACCAGTGGATTTTGGAAGTACGCTACGACTTCAGTATGGGTGAGCAGGCCTTCCGGCGCCAGGAAATGGTTGACTGTCAAATGGACTGCCAGGATAAAGAGGATGAATGCACCACTGATAATTTTCGTAAACCACAACCAAAACGTTTCGCCGGTTTTTGGGGTAGATTGCATAAGAAAAATATCTCCAGAGAAAACGGATTTAGTGGACGGTAAACATCCGCACTGCAAAGACCAGCGTTCCCAGCACACTGAGCAACAGTGCGGTGTAAAACATCTGCTTTTGCTGCGGCACGCCGATGTTGAAACTGGTGAGTAGAACACGTACGCCATTCAAACCATGATACAGTGCTGCGGCGATAACCAGCAATTCACCTAAAATGTAGAGCGGACTTTTTGCGGTGGCAATGAACTGATCGAAAACCTGCGGTCCTTGCGCTAGTTTTCCTAGAACGAACAAATGCAAGTATAGATAGAAGACCAATCCCAAAGCGGCGATACGGTTGAGAATGAAAGCCCAGCCTCCTACATTCCTGCCCTTCGGGTTGAACCAATCCCACAGGTTTTTGGGGTCGTTTTTTTGTGGTTCCATGATGGCATTTCCCTATGCGAGTTTTAGACGTTTGGCGCTGACTTGTCGGCGTAAGTCCATGATGCGCCGGCCTGGATCGACGTTGGATGGGCAAACGGCGCTACATTCGAAGGCGCTGTGGCAGCGCCATACACCTTCCTGGCTATCGGCCAGGGCGAGTAATTCGGGTTTATCCAGGCCTTGAATTTGAATGGCTGCCAATGGCGCCGGGCCGAAGTACTCGGGGTCGGTTGCGGCTACCGGACAAGCGCTGATGCAAATACCACACTCGATGCAATCCGGCAGACGAATATATTCCTCGTCTGCGGAGCGCATGGGTATATCTGCCGGAGGCGCGATGTTCTGTCCTTCCCAGGGAGTCATGGAAAGCGCGTGCACCGCGGGGGCCTGGACGGCTGCCATTTTGCGGTACAAGGGGCCTAGATCTACAACCAAATCGCTGACCACCGGGAAATTGCGCAACGGTTCTACCGTTAGGGTACCGCCATCTTGGACGACATCTTTGATTTTTGTGATACAGGTGAGTTTCTCTACGCCATTGACGCGCATACCACAGGCTCCGCACGTGGAATGGTGACAGGCATGTCGGAAAGTCAAGGAGCGATCTTCGGAAGCCCAAATTTTTTCGACGCCGTCCAGGACGTACTCTTCAGGGTCTACCTCTACCTGGAAAGTTTCGTAATGTGGGGGTTCGTTTCCCTTTTGGCGGTGTACTCGATAGGTTATTTTCCACATAGTGTTTAGGTGAGTAAGAGTCTTAAGGATGGACGTTGTTTCACCGGCTATAAAATTCTCGATAAGAGGTTAAAGGCGCTGCTGCTGTGGTACAGGGAATATTCAATCCCAATTTTTGGCATACGATATCGACGGTTTTTTCGGCCATTGCCCGGCATGTAGTGGCTTTTCCGCCGGTGATGGTTACCAGTCCTTCCACGTTGTCCAGTTCTTTATGGTCGTAGGCTTTGAAGGTGCGCGAAATACTGCGTCCTGGCCCGCTGGCACCGATCAGGGGACGTACAGCCATGTAGACGCCGCGTTCTTTTGCCTGGCGGATGGCCGGGATGAGTTCTGCCCCACGTTCCAGCATCAGGTCGACCTGGCTGCGGTCAATGGGGACGTAATCTACCTCTTCGATAGAGAATGAGGTTGTTCCTACTACAGCCAGACGGCGCTGTGGCAGGACAATATCGCCGTCGCTGGGGCGGTTGAGCCGGTTGATAGCCCGGTTGACCAGGCGTTGATCGTAGGCCACCATGATGCCGGGGGTGGGGGTGATGGGCACGTGGGCATGTGCCATTTGGGTGATTTGCCCCACCCAAGCGCCGGTCGCGTTGACCACCATGTCACTGTGAATCTCGTAGCGGGTGTTGTTTGCGCGGTCCCACACTTTGACGCCGGTTACGTTGCCTTGTCCGTCCAGGAGCATGTCTACGACCTCGGTAAACAGATGGTATGTGGCTCCGTTTTTCTTGGCACTGGCTGCAAAGGAAAGTGCTAGGCGCAGCGGATCAAAGGTTCCATCAGGCACGATGAGTGCCGCCAGTACCTTGGGGTTCAGGTTAGGCTCCAGGCGTAAGGCTTCTTGAGGTGTGATTTCATCCACCGGGATGCCACAGGCTTCGCATCCTTGAATAAAAGTTTCTTTGTAGGCCAGGTCGCTTTCGGTCAGGGCCACGAACAATCCGCCGTTAGGTTCAATCACCTCGGGGACGATTTTGCGCAAGATGATATTTTCTTCAATGCACTCTATGGCGGATTCTTGGTCTTTGACGGCATAACGCCCTCCACTGTGCAGCAAGCCATGCGTCCGGCCGGACGTTCCGCTGGCGATGGGGCCGCGCTCTACCACTGTGACATCGAAATCACGCAGCGCTAGATCATGGGCGATGGCTGTGCCGGTAAACCCTGCACCAATGACGATGACATGCGGTTTACTCATGGAAGTTTTCTTCTCCTTAGGGTGAAACTATTTTTTGCGCGCCCAGCGGGTGAACGAGTATGCCAGGCCGAAGACGAGCCAAATGGCGATCCCAAAACCGAGTCCCCATAAGATACTCTCGGGCCAGGGTTTGAAGGCGTGGATTTGCCAGGCAGTCCAAAGAGTTAGCGTCAGGCTAACCGCTATCATGCCAATTAGCCCATTGCGCGGAGAAATCCAGGGTTCGGAAGTGGGCGGGGATGCGTTTTCCTTTGTTTTGCGTTTACTCATAGGGTTGTTCCAGCCGCAACCAAATGTGCCGCCGAAATGTGGTTTAAGTGCTCGTTGTTTGCACGAGCGTTGAGATGTGTACCTTGCAAAACACTTCCTGAAGAAAGTGGAGGGAGACAGGATTTCGTCCCATCTCCCTCCTGCACCACAAAGGAGGCCGTTTTACTCAACCCAGTCGAAGGTGCGGGTAACGGCTTTCTTCCAACCTTTGTACAATTTGGCACGCGTATCTGCATCCATTTGGGGGTCCCATTCTTTGTCTTTGCCCCAGTTGGCGCGTAACTCGTCGAAGCTATTCCAGAATCCTACAGCCAGGCCGGCTGCGTAGGCTGCACCCAGAGATGTCGTCTCGGCCACCTTCGGGCGGATGACCGGTACACCCAGGATGTCGGATTGGAATTGCATCAGGTTTTCGTTGAAGACCATGCCACCGTCTACTTTGAGGGCTGTCAGGTCTACGCCGGAATCGGCGTTCATGGCATCCAGCACTTCGCGTGTTTGGTAAGCAGTGGCTTCCAGGACGGCGCGTGCCAGGTGGCCTTTGTTGACGTAGCGGGTCAGACCGACGATAACGCCGCGGGCATCGCTGCGCCAGTAAGGTGCGAACAGGCCGGAGAAAGCCGGCACGAAGTAAATGCCGCCATTATCCTCTACCGATTGGGAGAGCGCTTCGATGTCGGCGGATTTTTCTATCATTCCCAGGTTGTCACGCACCCACTGTACCAAGGCACCGGTAATGGCAATAGAGCCTTCCAGTGCGTATACCGCGGGCTGATCACCGATCTTGTAGCCTAGTGTGGTCAGCAAGCCATTTTTCGACTGTACTGGCTTGGTGCCGGTGTTGAGCAGCATGAAGCAGCCCGTGCCATAGGTATTTTTGGCTTCGCCGGCATCGTAGCAGGCTTGTCCAAAGAGCGCGGCTTGTTGGTCGCCCAGGTCACCGGCTACGGGTATTCCGGCCAGCGCGCCGACGGCCTCTCCATACACCTGGCTGGAGGGGCGGACTTCGGGCAGCATAGCGCGCGGAATGCCCATGATACCCAGAATTTCTTCATCCCAATCGAGCGTTTCCAGGTTCATCAGCATTGTGCGGCTGGCGTTGGTCACATCGGTTACGTGGACACCGCCGTTAGGGCCGCCGGTCAGGTTCCAGATGACCCAGGTGTCGATATTGCCAAACAGGATTTCGCCCTTTTCGGCCTTTTCTCGCGCCCCTTTGACATTGTCGAGAATCCACTTGATTTTGGGGCCGGAGAAGTAGGTTGCCAATGGTAGCCCTACTTTGGCGCGGAAGCGGTCTTGCCCACCATCTTCTGCAAAGACGTTGCAGATTTTATCGGTGCGGGTATCCTGCCAGACAATAGCGTTATACACCGGTTTGCCGGTGGCCTTTTCCCACACTACAGTGGTTTCTCGCTGGTTGGTGACGCCTACCGCGGCGATTTCTTCAGGTTTGACGCTGCTTTTCTCGAGCGCGCCGGCGATGACTTCTTGCGTGCGTTCCCAAATTTCCAGCGGATCGTGTTCTACCCAGCCGGGTTTGGGGTAAATTTGTTCGTGTTCCTTTTGGTGGAGTCCCACTACATTCCCGCTGTGGTCGAAAATCATAAAACGGGTACTGGTGGTACCCTGATCAACTGCGGCTGCATATTTTTTTGCCATGTCTTTTACTCCTTAGATAAACTGAAGTTTGAACGAGAGAGATGGCGGTCACTTTTTTCAGTGGTTAGGTTCAGTGCTAGGTGACAGTCACCTTTGTAGGTGGGTAAATACACTATGAGCCCCAGATGTCAGCAGCCGTCTGGAGCAGGTAATAGGACGAGGTCGCACCAGGGTCTTGGTGCCCTGCACTGCGTTCACCCAGGTAACTGGCGCGGCCTTTGCGGGCTACCAGAGGGATAGTTGCCTTCATGCCCTCCTCGGCGGCGTGAGCGCATTGTTGTAAGGCTTCCTGTAAGGAAGCGCCATTTTCTTGCGCGGTTTGTAGTGCTTGGATGGCCGGTACGAGGGCGTCAATCATGGTTTTGTCACCCAACTCTGCTTTACCGCGCATTTGAACACCATTGACGGCTGCATCCAGCGCAGTAACCCATTCAGCCAAAGTGAGTTCCATCTTGCCTGTAGTTTTCATTCCGGCTTGCAGAAAGAAGGTAGCATAAAGAGGCCCACCGGCACCGCCGACTGTGGAGAGTAAAGTCATTCCAACGGTCTTTAAAATAGCACCGATGTTTTGGGTGGACAATTCATCTACCTTTTTCATTACTGCCTGGAAGCCTCGGTTCATATTGATACCGTGATCCGCATCGCCGATGGCAGCATCTAAATCGGTGAGGAACTCTTTCTTTTCGGCAATGAGGTTCGCGTAGGCTTTAAGCCATGCCAGGATGTCGTCTCGATGGATTTTCATAAACAACCTTTTTTAGTAATGTGGGCATACGATAAAGGGTCACACACCCCAGCGCAACCCAGGAGTGTTTACGGGAGCATCCCACAATTTGAGCATATCCTCATCCATCTTAAGCATGGTAATTGATGTGCCGGCCATCTCTAGGCTGGTGATATATGGGCCAACCAAGCTGCGCACGACTTTCAAGCCGTGTTTGGTCGCAATTTCGTAGGCTTTGCGGTACACGATGTAGAGTTCAATGAGAGGCGTGCCGCCCATGCTGTTGACGAACAAGAGAACCTCGTCGCCTTCCTTGTAAGGGATATCGTTGATGATAGGCTCCATCAGCATGGAAACGATTTCGTCAGCGCTCTCGACCTTCATGCGTTCGCGGCCAGGTTCACCATGGATGCCAATGCCGATTTCCATTTCGTTCTCGGGTAGGTCGAAAGTGGGTTTGCCGACGTGAGGCACAGTGCAGGATGTGAGTGCCATGCCCATGCTGCGTCCCCAATCCTTGACTTTGCGGCATACGTCAGCGACTTCCTTGAGGGAACGTCCCTCCTCGGCGGCTGCACCACACAGTTTTTCGGCCAGCACGGTGCTTCCGACACCACGCCGTCCGGCCGTATATAGGCTGTCCTTCACGGCTACGTCATCGTCGATGATCACGCTCTCGACTTCGATGTCTTCTGCCTTTGCCAGGTCAGCGGCCATTTCGAAGTTCATTACGTCGCCGGTGTAGTTTTTGACGATGTGTAGTACTCCTGCGCCGCCGTTCACTGCTTTGGTGGCTTCCAGCATTTGATCGGGTGTTGGTGATGTGAATACTGCCCCCGGACAAGCGGCATCCAGCATGCCCATGCCGACGAAACCGCCGTGCATAGGTTCATGTCCTGAACCGCCACCGGAAACGATGCCGACTTTCCCTTTGACTGGTGCATCGGCGCGCACGATGTAGTTCGGCTCGAAATGCACTTTCACAAGATCAGGA
>DYKW01000245.1 GCA_020722405.1 Anaerolinea thermophila | reverse complement strand
TTCGCCAAGTCTGATGCTTTCAGATGCGTGTATCGCCTGAGCATTCGTGGGTCTTTGTGGCCCGTTACACTGGCCGCTTCCATCAGGTCAAATCCGGCCTCAAAGAGGCGGGACGTGGCCTCATGGCGCAGATCATGAAAGCGCACATCCTTCAAGAACTTGGGATCCGGCTTGATGCCCTGCTCATTGCAGGTCTTCTCGTAGTTCGCGCGAGCGCGCTTGGCCGCCCTTGTGAACGCGCGTGTCACACCATCCGGCCCTGAAAAACCGAAGACTCGCCCCGACAGACGGCGAGGGATGGAGCGCAACGCAGCAACCGCACGGGTGGAGAGGGGCACATCACGCGGGGAGCCGTTCTTTGTCTTGGGAAGATGGGCTACCTGTGACTTGAGATCCACATGCACCCATTCCAAACCGATGATTTCCCCGCGCCGCATGGCGGTTTCCGTTGCGAGGCGGATGATGGCGGGCAGTTCGGGTGACTGGCTGGCCGTGATGATGGCCTCAATCTCTTCCTGGCTGACACGGCGACTGCGCGCCGCGCTATCCCTTGGCAGGCGCACCAGGGCAACGGGGTTGCCATGGGGAAGGTGGATACCGTAATCCACCGCCGCCGCCTTGAGCATTCGCCCCATCAGGCTGATTTGTTTTCTTATGGTGGCACCAGTGACACCAGCGCTCATGCGCTCTTCGCGGAAACTGGTGATCATCGCCGGGGTGATGGCTATGAGGGCATACCTGCCGAAGGTTTCCAGCAGAAGGCGCAAATCGCTCCTAAGCTTCACGGCGGACTTTTTCTGGGACAGGGTATCCCGCTCATACCACTTGGCTAGTGTCTCGAAGGTTGTCTCCTCGGCGGCGGAGCGGGGGATGAATTGCTTGGTATCCATCTCTCGTTCGATGGCGCGCGCCCATTTATCGGCGTCGGTGCGCAGAGCAAAGGATCGAGTCTGAGAGGGGTAGCCCTTCTTGCGCACTTGGGCCTTCCAGGTGCCTGCCGGGGTCTGTGTGATTGTTGCCATTTGACGCCTTCACTGTGCTGAAATTGTGCTGATAAATGACAAAATAGCCGCCAAACAGCGCCACATCAAGACGGTTTTTCACCCTCCTAAGGGGAAGGCCACTGGTTCGACTCCAGTCGGGGACACCACCTAAACCCATGAATTTCAAGCATTTTCTTGATTTTTACCGCTCTTAAAAATCCGCTAAAAATCGTCAAATTTCTCTGCTCACTGTGCTGAAATTGTGCTGTTTTGCACCGAAGTTTACGTGCTTACGCATTTGCGTAACTCATTGAATTAAAAAGACTTGTTGCATGTTGTGCAGATGTTGTTAAAATTTAGGGCATGGCAGGAAATGTGCTGAATTGTGCTGAAGAGGCTTGGGACTGGGGTGTTTCTCCACGCCCCATC
>DYKW01000064.1:4069-9330 GCA_020722405.1 Anaerolinea thermophila | reverse complement strand
ATAAAATCCGTGTTTTCCGTGAAATCCGTGTCCAAAAAATGGTTAACCACGACGATTCCCAATGAGCCACAAATTCCCAAAGCCAGGTGTACCAAAACCAGCGGACACCCAAAGAACCTTTGCGTCTTAGCGACTCTGCGTTGAGGCTTCGAAGTTTTTGGGGTTACCCCAAAAACTTCGGGAAGATACCCGTCGAGGGCGAAAAACCAAATCAGCGTTTTTCCATGCTCGTTTGCCTTTTTAACGAGGGCTTCACCTGCGCTGCCGGGGGGGACGGCGCGGTTTATGTGTGCTTGGCTGGGTGGCTAGTGCCTTGAGTTCACGTACTTCGTTGGTCGTAAGATGACGCCACTCTTTAGGCTTCATGCGCCCTAAAGTGAGCGAACCAATGCGCACGCGTTTCAGACGCAATACCGGCAGCCCGACGCGAGCGCACATTTCACGAACTTGGTGATTACGCCCCTCGGTTAGCACGATGCTCAATTGGGTGCCCTTGCCGGGGATGTTTTCCCCTACTGTTACTTTCGCCGGCGCGGTGCGATAGCCATCTTCCAGAACGACACCGCGGCGCAAAATAGCCAGTTGTTCTTCGTCTGGCATACGTCCGACCAACACCAGGTATTCTTTCTCGTGCTGGTAACGCGGATGGGTGAGTTTGTTGGTCAATTCGCCGTCGTTTGTCAACAGGATGAGGCCCTCGCTGTCGTAATCCAAGCGGCCAACGGGGTAAAGGTGTCCTGGGATGGGCACCAAATCGCGCACTGTGGGACGAGCGGCCTCATCCTGGGTCGTGCTCAACACCCGACGCGGTTTGTAGAGCGCAATGTAAATTTTGTCATCTTCGGTTAGACGAATTTCGCGTCCATTTACGGTGACGCGATCGCGCTGTGGATCCACTTTTTGACCGGGTACGGCAATTTTGCCGTTTACGCTCACCCGCCCCTGGACGATCAAGTCGTCACAGGTGCGGCGCGAACCCAGTCCAGCGCGAGAAAGGAGTTTTTGTAATCGTTCTTCCATGGTTAGTTGGTTAGTCGGGTAGTCGGTTAGTCAGATAGTTGGTTAGTCGGATAGTTGGGTAGTCGTGTAGTCGGGTAGATGACAGGTTGGTGAGTTGCTCTGCGAATAGTGAGACCACAGAGCGTAGCAGAAGTCCCACCATCAAGACGCACAAGCACGAAGGAATAAGTTTGAAGGCTTCGTGCCGTGGTGGCTTCGTGGTAGGAAAAACGCTACGAATCTCCAGGTTGTTGAGATGACACCCTGCTGCCTCCTCGAAAATCAACCTTTGAGTAGGGTGTCTGAGGATGTTTCGCCCTCTTCTTCGGGGTGCAGGTTGAGGGGAGGAAGTTCCTCCAGCCTGTTCAGGCCAAAGTGACGCAGGAAATCGGCGGTGGTGCCATAAAGCATCGGGCGCCCTGGCCCCTCGGCGCGTCCGAGTTCCTCAATCAGACCTTTGCTCAGCAGGCTCTTGATAACGCCGTCACTATTGACGCCGCGAATAGCGTTGATTTGTGGCCGGGTGATGGGTTGTTGATAGGCGATAATCGCCAGGGCTTCCAGGGCTGCATTACTCAACTCGCCGCTGGTCTCTAGCCCCAGCAGCCGTTCGACCCACGGGGCAGCCTCCGGGGCAGTGGTCAACTGGTAACGTCCCTTGTGTTCTTGCAAGCGAATGCCGCGTGTTTGCAGCGATTCGCTGTACGCCGCCAGCGCGGCGTGCACTTCCCTGGTCGGGACGTCAAGCGCCGCGGCGAGTTGCTGCGGGCTGAGCGCTTCGGGCGCGGCAAACAGCAATGCTTCCACGCGCGCCAACAAAGGGGATTCGGGAAATTCTGTAGAGAAAGAAGTCATGCTATAATTTGACATTTGTGAGCGCCGGTATCACCGGCGGATGAAAGCCATGTAACCGGCGTGGATTGCGCATAGCCAAAGGGATTTGGATGGCAGACCGTTTTTTCTTGGGAGTCCAATAACAGAATGGCAGGCAAAAAAACATTATACCATTGGCTGCTTCTTGGGATATTGATTTTCACCCTCACAGCCTGTGCCGCACCGCAGGCGCAAACGCAAACCCTGAAAATTACCGTGTTGGCCGATGGTCAACAACACGAAGTACAACTTGCCCCCGGCAGTAGCGTGCAACAGGCACTTGACACTGCTGGCATCACCCTGGGCGAACTCGACCGCCTCGAGCCGCCGGCCTTTACGGTGCTGCGTGAACCAACGCAAGTGCGCGTTGTGCGTGTACGGGAAGAGTTCGAAATTGTCCAGCAAACCATTCCCTTCGAACAGCAAACCATTCGCAGTGAAGCCCTGCCCGAAGGCGAAAGCCGTCTTCTCCAGGCAGGCGAAAACGGCTTGCAGGAAGTCACCATCCGCCACCTGTACGAAGATGGGCAGGAGATTTCCCGCCAGGAAGTGAGTATCGATGTGCTGCGCGAACCCAAGCCCGAAATTGTCATGCTGGGCAGTCAAGTGATTTCCGAGCGCCGTCAAATTCCCGGCACGCTGCTCTACCTGGACGCCGGCAATGTATGGCAAATTCAGGGCGATACCGCCAACCGCGCCCCCATCCTGACCCTGGGTGACCTGGATGGGCGCGTCTTCTCCCTCTCTCCAGATGGCAAGTGGCTGCTTTTTACCCGTCAGGCGCAGGATGACGAAAACATCAACACCCTGTGGGCGGCCAAACTCACCGAGGATCCGCCCCTGCTCATTGATTTACAGGTCAGCAATGTGGTACACTTTGCCGACTGGGTGCCCAACTCCACCTTGCGGGTGGTCTATTCCACTGTCGAACCGCGCAGCGCAGCCCCCGGTTGGCAGGCCAACAACGATTTGCAAATGCGCAGTTTTAGCACCAGTGGTTGGCTTTCGCGTCCCACCGTTGTACTGGATGCGAACGCGGGCGGCATTTATGGCTGGTGGGGTGCTACGTTCTTGTGGTCGCCGGATGGCACGCAGATGGCCTTCAGCCGTCCAGATGGCGTTGGGTTGGTGGATTTCGAAGAGGGCGCGATGCGTCACTTGCTTGAGATGCCGCCTTTGCAGACCTTTGGAGATTGGGCCTGGGTCCCGGGGATAGCCTGGTCCCCTCAGGGGGAGGTGCTGTACAGCGGGGATCACCGCGCCCCCGCGGGTGGCGCGGCAACCGCCGAGACTTCTCCCCTCTTTGGGTTAACCGCGTTCCCCCTCCCTGACGGTCAGCCTATCCCCCTCCTGAATCAAACCGGCATGTTCGTTGCGCCGGTAACCTCCCCGCTGCAACCGCGCCCTGAGGACGCGGGCGCCTTTCAGGTCGCCTGGTTGCAGGCCCTCACGCCACAGCAAAGCGATACCAGCCGTTACCGCCTGGTGGTGATGGACCGCGATGGCTCGAACCGTCAAGCGCTTTTCCCCGCACCCGATGCCGCTGGGCTGGAGCCGCAACGGGTGTTATGGTCGCCGGAACCCCTGCCAGAAAGCGGCAATTTGGCCATTGCAATGCTTTACCAGGGCAACCTGTGGTTGGTAGATGCCGTTACCGGCCAATCCCTGCAAGTGACCGGTGATGGATTGGTCACCGCGCTGACTTGGCGTTGAATTCCGCCCGTGCGCCACGGAATACTTACCGATTTGCAATTCGTGCTTGTGGCAATTCCCTTTACAATTTTCCCTACGGAGGTTTCATGCGTGTGCTCATTACCGGCGCGGCCGGTTTCCTGGGTTCGCATTTGTGCGAACGCTTTTTAAATGAAGGTTATGAAGTTGTCGGCATGGATAATTTTGTAACCGGCAACCCGCAAAACCTGGCGCATTTGGCCGGGCGGGAAGGCTTTTCCTTTATCCGGCACGACGTTTCGGATTTTATCTTTGTGCCGGGCAAGTTGGATATTGTGCTGCATTTTGCATCCCCTGCCAGCCCCAATCCGCTTTCACCATTTGGCTACCCCAATTTGCCCATCCAGACGCTGAAGGCCGGCGCGCTGGGGACGCACCATTCCCTCGGCGTGGCACGGGTCAATAACGCCCGTTTTTTGCTGGCTTCTACCAGCGAGATTTACGGCGACCCGGAAGTTCACCCGCAGGATGAATCTTACTGGGGGCGAGTCAACCCCATCAGCCCGCGTTCGGTTTACGATGAGGCCAAGCGTTTTGCCGAATCCTTGACGATGGCTTACCACCGTTTTCATGGGTTGAATACCGGTATTGTGCGCATCTTCAACACTTACGGGCCGCGTATGCACATTGACGATGGCCGTGTGGTCCCCAATTTTCTCAAGCAGGCCTTGTACCGGCAGCCGCTGACGGTTTATGGTGACGGGTTGCAAACGCGCAGTTTTTGTTACGTGGACGACCTGATTGAAGGTATTTACCGCTTGGTGATGTCCGACGAGCACGATCCGGTGAATATCGGCAATCCCATCGAGAGCACCATTCTCGATTTTGCGCGTCTAATCAACAAATTGACGGGCAATCCGGCAGATATTGTGTTTCGAGAGCGGCAGCGCGGTGAGAGCGACCCCCAACGCCGGCGCCCAGATATTACCCGCGCGCGGCGAATATTGGGCTGGGAGCCCCAAATTGACATCGAAGAGGGCTTGCGCCGCACGATTCCCTATTTCAAGGAGAAATTAGCATTATCATGACGATGATTTTGAACAACCCTCGCGAGCGGGAACGCTTTTTACGCTTTGCTATCGTTGGTATCACCGGGACAGTGGTTGATTTTGGCACCATGAACTTGCTCACGCGTTTTCTTGGCTTGCCGTTGGTGGTGGCCGGTACCCTTTCGTTTGCCGCCGCGATTGTCAACAATTTCACCTGGAACCGCCACTGGACATACCCCGACTCGCGTTCCAAGCCCATCGCGCAGCAACTATTGCAATTTGCCCTGGTGAGTGTGATGGGGTTGGGCATTCGCCTGCCGATTTTGACCTTTGTCAAGCCGGTGTTATTAATCCTGTTTACGCACCTGCCCTTTACGCTGCTACTCTTTTCCCCCGAATTTCTGAGCAACAACGGCACGTTGGCGATTGCGGTGGTGATTGTGATGTTTTGGAATTTTTTCGTCAATCGACTTTGGACGTATAACGATGTAACGTAACGTGTGCGGTGTAAGGTGGGTGGTGCGCCGTGGACGATGAACGCCTGCCCTGCCGTCGACGTCGAGCAAAAAGCCCCCTCCGAGCAGAGGGGGCTTTTTCGTGTGCCGTTTGTTTTGCTATCGTCCCTCGTGTCACTGCATGACTTAACGCAAAGTCGCGGAGACGCAAAGG
>DYKW01000064.1:0-3969 GCA_020722405.1 Anaerolinea thermophila | reverse complement strand
CTATCGTCCCTCGTGTCACTGCATGACTTAACGCAAAGTCGCGGAGACGCAAAGGTTTTTCTGGCTACACGCCGGTTTTGGTGCGAAAACGAGTTTTTCTTTGTGCCCTGGCGTCTTTGCGTTGCATCTTCAACGTTGAACAATCAACAAATGCGAAGTTGTTTTTGGACAAGTCCTTAGCGCAGCACCAACGGCAAGAAAATCAGGTGCTGGTTGACCAAAACGGTTGCACTGCGTTGCAGCGTATCCAAACTGGGCGCGGTAATGGTGACCGTGTTGCGCAAATTGCGCGTTTGTGCGGTCGTGACGCGTGCCTGATACTGGATGGTGACCAAATTGTTGTTGCCTAGCGTGCCGCTCCAGCGCAGGGTGGGTGCGGCGCTGTCGTCGATGCTGCCGCGGCTGGCCGTCATGCTGCCGGCGACGTATTGCAATCCGTCGGGTAAGGTGTCGACAATTTCCACCGTATCACCAAGGGGTGTACCGCTGTTTTGTAGGGTGATGAGGTAGGTCAGGACATCCCCCTGGCGGGCAAAAGGGCTGGAGACCTCCTTGTGACTGGCGCTCAAATCGCTGCCGCCCAGGTCGAGCAGTGTGACCAGGTTTTCCAGGCGGTACAGGTCGTAGCGGCTATTGAAAGAAGTTGGGATGGGTAGTTCGTGTGCCAGGGTGTTCCAGTCTTCTTGCAGGATGTAGGCTTTCACCTGGAACAGACTCCAAGCCAGGGTGGGGCTGTGGTACAGGTGTTCACCGCCACAGGTGGTATGATGCGCCAGGTCGCTCATCCACCACCAGGGAGCGTTGATTTCGTAGGATTGCACGTAGCCCTGGGTGCGGCTGAGAAAGTTGTTACGCAACAGGTTGGTGAGTTCCTGTGTCAACGGGAAGTAGCCGCTCATGCCCTGATAGTGCATGAAGCCGATGCAGGCGTCCACCTTATAGTTGCCGTCCTCCCACCAGTTGAGTTGGCTAGGGTCGTTGTCGCGGTTGCGCCAGCCTTGCATGTTGGGATCGTAGGGGATGAGTTCGTTGTTGTAGGGCGAGTTGGGGCCGGTGACATCGTCCACGCGGATAACCCCCTGAGAGTCCAGGCGAATTTGGAAGGGCTGGCGGCGTCCCTGGTCGTACATTTGGGCGGCGAAGGTCCCCAGGGTGCGGCGCGCCCCCAAAAAGGAGGTCAGGTACCCTTGGGCCTGGTCTTCGATGGACGAATCCCCTACATGGTTGGCCATATTTCGCATGGCTTCCGCTGCGGCGATCTGGGCGGGCAGGTTCAAGCGGCCTTCTCGCCAGGATTCAAAATCGCAAAAGCCCATGGAGGTCGGAGAGCCACATTTTTGCACGAAGTCGTTCCAACGGGCTTTGATGAAACTCCACTTACTTTGAATCTTCCCCCAATCGCCGGTGACGCTGGCATACTCCCATAGGGCGTACAGGCGCAGGCCAACCAGGTTAGGGTTTTTGGCGTACCAGGTAGCAGCCAGGGAGCCATTGGTGCTACAGGCTGTGTCGTTGAAAATGCCGCTTTGCCCGAACAAATAACATTGCCGTTCGTTGGCGTAGCGGTTGGCATCCAGCAGGCTTTTGTCAATCAGGGCGCTGAGGTAACTTTTCACCGCACTGCGCTGATTGGCGGGCAGGAAGGGATAGGCCTTGCTCAAGACACGTACAATTTGTTCCTCGCTGCCGTACACTTCGAA
This sequence comes from Anaerolinea thermophila, assembly GCA_020722405.1. Taxonomy (GTDB): domain Bacteria; phylum Chloroflexota; class Anaerolineae; order Anaerolineales; family DRKV01; genus DRKV01. The sequence continues at coordinate 2,269 of DYKW01000064.1, read as the reverse complement.
GGTGTATTCGTTCTCCTGCATACTTTGTGGGTTGGTGCCGGGCTGTTCCCAACGGACGGCAACGGGTGGATTGTTGGAGCCGCGCGCCAGGATATCGGCCACACGTTGCTCTACTTCGGCCTGGATTTCGGCCAGGGTGGGTGCGGTGGCGCGCGGATAGGTGAATAAATTTTCCTGCGCATTGCGCGCCGGGAAAGAAGTGGCCGGGTTCAGCCCGTGGTTTTGCGGGCCGAGGGCGTACAGCCAGCCATAGGAGATGAAGTACACCATGCCATTGGCGACGATGGGCACGCTGGCGCCTGGCACGCCGCCCATGGCAACTGCGCCGCCGTAGCGCCACAAATGACGGGTGGGCAGCGGGCTGTGGGGGTGCATGTGGTCGCCAAAATTGTAGCCGCTGGGGTCGCCATTGGTAAACAGGGCGCGCATACCGCCGTCGCCGCCGGTTTGGGGCGGGCGGTATACCCCCAGGTCTTCGCTGATAGCGTAATAGAAATCGCCACCCGCAAAGATGCTCCGCCCAATTTCGTCATCGCGCAATTGGAATTCGGGACGTCCCCCGCCGCCTGCTACCTGGGAGGCGTTGCCGTCCGCCAGGTTGACGCGTATCAAGCGGTCATCATGGTCGAGTTCGAAGTTGTTGCCGGATGAACCGGCCGGGGAGGGGAACCAGGCGCGCCCGTCTGGGCCGGTGACGGGGTGAATCAGCCCCCAGTAGGGAATCGGCATGGGCACGTAGCGCTGCTGGGATGGATTCCACAGGTCGGCGCCATTGCTGGCGTTCAGGTAGTAGAGCGTGCGCCGTTCGGGGTATTGCTGGTAGTAACTGTTCCAGGTGCTCACCGGATTGGCGCCGGCGCTGACGTTGGGGTAACCCTCGCTGGGTACGTAGGAGGTTACCCCCGGTTTAACGGTTTGGAAGATGACCACGCTGCCATCGTCGGAGAGGACCGGGTGCGTGTTGTGCATGGCCGCGCCGGAGAGTTGGGTTTCCCAAAGCAGGTCCCCGTTGGTGGCGCTGACGGCGCGCGCCTTCAGGTCTTCGCTGCCAAAGTAGACGCGTCCATTGGCTACCGCAGGAGAAGAGACGACCGGCCCGTCGGTGGTGTAATGCCACACTTCTGCTCCGGTGCTCAGGGCGATGGCGTACAAGTTGCCGTCGGTGGAGCCAATGTAGACCGTGCCGTTCACGATGGCCGGTGCGGAGACGACCGGCGCAGCGGTGGAAAAGGTCCACGCGGTGCTGCCGTTGGTGGTGCGCAGGGCGTAGACGTTGCCATCCAGTGAGCCGAAGACGACGCGTCCGCCGCTGACCGCCGCGGTGTGGGGAATGGGGCCGCCGGGTTGGGCAATCCACTTGGTTTGACCGGTGAGGGCATCGATGGCGTGCATTTCGCCGTTCATCACGCCGACGTAGAGCACATCGTCCGTCAGGATGGGTTGCACCTCGATTTCGACGCGCTCGCCGAAGGCATACGCCCATTGCAAGTAAAGCGGTTGGTTGTTGACGGCGGTGGCTGCGGTGCGTCCGCTGTGAAGCGGGTCGTGGTAGTACATTGGCCAGTCATCGCTAGCCTGTGCAGCAGCCCGCACGCCGGGTTGAGGGGAGACTGAAGTCAGTAAACTGAGGATGAGCAGGAGGAGATACAAGCGTTTCATGGGAAGGTACCTTTACGATAAGCAACGAAAATTGCCTTGATTTTGCTTTTGTCAGTAGTTATGGCGTGCGTATAGGATACCCTTAACTTTCGAGGTTGTACATGGGAAATTATGGCTATCTCCCCCTGAGTTTGTGGGTGGACGGGTATCTATTCCGAAAATAGATCGCTAAAGCCTGGTAAATCTGGCGGATAGCCGACATTCATCCACAGATGGCACAGATGATGCAGATTTTCAAATTGCTCTTCGGCGAAAAACCATGTAAATCCCGCTCCAGTCTCATTACCTGTACGTGATAGCCGATGGCACGTATTTCAGCGTGATTTACGACGGTCAAGGCGCAAAAATGCCGATTTTGGCGGTGATTGGGATTGATCCGGAAGGAAAACGCGAAGTATTAGGCTTCAGCACAGGGGACCGCGAGAACCAACAAGCCTGGGAAGCGCTGCTGACAGACTTGAAAGATCGCGGGTATCATCTCAAAAAGAAGGGGAAACGTCCCGAAGGTTCCTTCAAAAAGCTGGTTGAACCGCTCAAACCTTCACCCTGCGGGTACTTCGCGGGACGGTGTGCCGCTCTCCCCAAATTATTGAGAAGTCGCCATGAAAAA
>DYKW01000063.1 GCA_020722405.1 Anaerolinea thermophila | reverse complement strand
TTGTTGATTGATGAAACCAGGGTGCAGCCTCTTGCTGCGCCCTTTTGCTTTGTAGGTTTGCCAACCATCCCGCGCGACAACTATTGTCGATAGGGGACGTTTATTTAGGAGACAATTTGTGTCTGCATTGTTTATAGGCGTTACGCTCTCACGAGTCAAAGGCCGCTATGGCTTAGAGATGCAAGGCGTAGCCGAAGCCTATTTGAATGCCATTCGTCAGGCCGGGGGCTTGCCTGTACTCCTGCCGCTTAATGCCGATGTGGAAGATCTTCAGCCGCTGTTGGATATCTTAGACGGCGTGGTTTTCACCGGCGGCGGCGACATTCATCCCTCTCGCTATCACACGGGCATGGATGGTTGGGTAAATACGGTGGACGAAGGCCGAGATGATATGGAACTGGCACTTTTCGAAAGGGTATTGCAGCGGGACGTGCCCTTTTTGGGGATTTGTCGCGGGATACAACTGGTCAATGTGGCCTTGGGAGGGACGTTGTATACCGATGTGCAGGCGCAAAAAACCGGTGCCCACAAACACGACTTCTACCCGCTTTGGCCGCGTCCCTATCTGGCGCATGTCGTGGATATAACGCCCGATTCTCGGTTGGCGGAAATTCTAGGGGAGAACCAGGTGTGGGTAAATAGTCTGCACCATCAGGCTATCCATCAATTGGCGCCGACTTTGCAGGCTGTGGCGTATTCCCCTGATGGGGTGGTGGAAGCGGTGGAATTACCGCAGGCTTCTTTTGGGCTGGCCGTACAGTGGCATCCCGAATGGTTGCAAGAGCATGCCTCCATGCGTGCCCTATTCAAGGCGTTTATTCGGGCGGCATCCAAAAGGCGCCAGGTGGTTGATTGAACAGATTGCAGCGCTTATGATTGGCGTTTTCGATTCGGGTGTGGGGGGAATGAGCATTCTGCGCGTGCTGCGTAAGGTATTGCCACGTGAAAATTTTATTTACCTGGCCGACCAAGCGCACGTGCCCTATGGGCCGCGTCCTCTGTTGGAAGTACGCCATTTTTCCGAACAAATTACCCGTGCTTTGCTGGCGCAAGGTGTTGATTTGATTGTGGTGGCTTGCAACACGGCTTCGGCGGCCGCGTTGCATTACTTGCGAGCCACCTTCCCTGATACCCCTTTTGTGGGCATGGAGCCGGCGGTCAAACCGGCTGCCGAACACACGCATAGCGGTGTGGTAGGCGTTCTGGCGACACCGGCTACCTTTCAGGGGAAATTGTACGCCTCGGTGGTAGAACGCTTTGCCCAGGGTGTTACCATTTTGCAGGATACCTGTGCCGGATTGGTAGAGCAGATTGAGGCCGGTGCACTGGATGCGCCCGCTACAAGGGCTATTTTAGAACGCGCCTTATCCCCCATGTTGGCACAGAATATTGATACCATTGTTTTAGGATGTACCCATTACCCCTTTGTTCGCCCGTTGATTGAGGAGATTGCCGGCCCGCAAGTACGGGTGATCGATCCCGCACCGGCCATTGCCCGCCAGACGGCGCACCTTCTGGGCCAGTACCACCTTGGGGAAACGGGCGCACCCACGGGGGGGATCCGTTACGTCACCACCGGGGGCGCGGCATCCTTTGGGGCCGCCGTCCGCCGTTTGATGGGGGAATCCACCCCTGAAATTCTTACCTGGCATTGGCAAGAAGACGATGCCTCTCTATCCCCTTGAATCGTCTTATTGGAGGAGAAACATGACCGTATCTTCTGATACCACGCAGTTGCAGGCTCACCGTGCGAATTTCCGCCGTCGAGTATTGATTACCGGCGGCGCGGGCTTTATTGGCAGCCACCTGGCCGAAACTTTGCTCGCTCAGGGGCATGAAGTGACCGTGATTGACGACCTTTCTACCGGGCGTTTTGAGAATATCGCCCACCTGGTAGAGCACCCTCGTTTTCGGTTCGCGATCGACACCATCACGAATGAGGCCGTTTTGGATCGGCTGGCCAGTGATTGCGGGGTGATTTATCATCTGGCGGCTGCGGTAGGAGTCAAATTGATTGTGGAGAAGCCGGTGCACACCATTCAGGATAACGTCATAGGAACCGAGGTGGTGCTGCGAACGGCTTTGCGTTACCGTGCCCGCGTGCTGATTGCCTCTACCTCCGAAGTGTACGGCAAGGGGGTGGCGGTGCCTTTTCGAGAAGATGATGATGTCGTTCTGGGGCCGACCGCGCGCAGCCGTTGGGGGTACGCGGCCTCGAAAATGGTAGATGAATTTCTGGGGTTGGCATACCACAGTGAATATAATCTGCCGGTGGTGATTTTCCGCTTGTTCAATACGGTTGGGCCGCGCCAGGTAGGACGCTATGGGATGGTTATTCCGCGTTTTGTGCAACAGGCGCTCAAGGGAGAGCCGCTGACGGTGTATGGCGATGGGCAGCAATCGCGCTGCTTCATGCACGTTCACGATGCCGTGAATGCCATTATCGGTTTGGCAGCGCACCCCGAAGCGGTGGGAAAGGTCTTCAATGTCGGCAATGGCGAGGAAATCACCATCCTGGATTTAGCGCGGCGCGTGTTGGCGGCTGTGCATGGGGAGCAGGTGTTGCCTCCGCCGGATGGCAAGCGCATTACGTTGATTCCTTATGAGCAGGCCTATGCGGCCGGTTTCGATGATATGCGCCGGCGGGTGCCGGATACTGCTCGCATTCGTGCCTTGTTAGGATGGCAGCCGCAATATACCCTGGATGATATTTTACGGGACGTCATTGCCGAGAAGCGCGCCGAGTAGAGACCGAGTTCTCAGACCCCCTTTGCGTTCAATGTGCCGTATCTGTTTACCGCAAAGCCCGCGAAGAACGCAGAGAATCTGGAAAGTCATTCACCACCCGGCGAATACCATCCTTCAGGCAGTACCCTGACATTGCAGTTGATCAGCAAGCCCACCTTGCAGCCAGAAAGCTTCAGGTAGGAAAGCAATTGAGCCTGATGAACCGGCATCACCTCGACAATGACCGCTTCTTCGACGAGAAGATCCAGGCGGTAGCCACAATCCAGCTTGACCTCCCGATAGACCACGGGCAGAGGTTTCTGTTGTTCCACCTTCAGGCCGCGTTGGACCAAAAGTCAGACAGGCTTCATACGCCGACTCCAGAAGGCCAGGCCCCAGAGCGCGGTGCACTTCAATAGCGGCACCGATCATGCTCTCCGTGATCTGGTCAAGATTTTCCCGTTTTGTCATCTCAGCGCTCTCTGCGTTCTCGGCGGTAAACAAATACAATGTGCCATTACACGTGAACTTGTGCTAGAATGAGAGCAACCATTTTCCTGATGTACACCGGAAGTCCCCTGAAAGCCATCTAAAAGAGTTTTGGCAGATGCCTGTGGGCAAGTGTGCTTTGCAAGTTTCGAAACAGGAGGTTGGTCATGCAATTTCAATCTAGCGTGCGTCCGTCTCCCATTGCCGGGCAATGGTATCCGGGACGGGCTGATATCTTGCGGCACGATCTCGACAAGTATTTGGAGCCAGTCACTTTGCCGAAGATCGAGGGGGAGGTGGTGGGCATTATGGTGCCCCATGCCGGATATCTATATTCTGGCCCGGTGGCAGCCTACGCTTTTGCAGCGGTGCAAGGGGCAAACCCCTCGCCGGTCGCGGTGGTTTCTCCGATGCATTACCCCTATCCTTATCCGCTGTTGACCAGTTCTCATCGCGCCTATTTGACGCCGTTGGGCGAGATTCCGATTGATCGTCAGCGAATCGTGGCGCTGGATGAGGCGTTGCAGGCGCATGTAGGGCAAGGGTTGACGCCTGTGGGGCACGATCCTGAGCATTCCCTGGAAATCGAATTGCCTTTCTTGCAACATGTATTGGGCGCACCTTTTGACTTGTTGCCGCTGATGGTGCGGGAGCATGATCCCGGCGTGTTGCAAGCGTTGGGAACTGCTTTAGCCGATGTGCTCAGCGATACTTCGGCTTTGTTGGTTGCCAGCACGGATTTATCGCACTTCTATACCCAGAATAACGCCCGGCGCTTGGATGAAGAGATGTTGCGCCGGGTGGCGGATTTTGATCCGTTGGCGGTTCTGAAAGCCGAGGAGGAAGGCAAAGGATTCGCTTGTGGGCGCGGCGCGCTGGCCACTGTGATGTGGGCTTGTCTCGCATTGGGCGCTACCCATGCGCGCATCCTGCGGTATGCAACCTCCGGGGATGTAACCGGAGATTTCGACCGCGTGGTAGGATACGGCGCGGCTGTGTTCGTCAAGTAAAAAATTATGGAAACTTTCTGGGCAGATATCTTCAAACTGATTTTAGTGCTTCTTCTGGTTGGCATGAATGGTTTTTTTGTAACTGCAGAATTTGCATTGGTGAGTGTGCGACGAACGCGTATCGCTGAACTGGTAGCACAAGGCAATCCGAGGGCACACTCCGTTCAAGAGGTACTTGAAAGGCCTGATGCCGTTATTGCGGCTACGCAACTTGGCATCACGCTTGCCAGTCTGGGACTAGGTTGGATAGGAGAACCGGCGCTTTCGCATTTTTTGGAACCGGTAGTGCGCCTTTTCCCGCTAAACATTCAAAGCGAGGTTTCGCATAGCATTGCAGCCGGCATTTCTTTTGCGATTATCACTTTCTTGCATGTAGTAGCCGGTGAATTAGCGCCAAAATCCATTGCGCTGCAAAATCCGGAAGCCGCTTCACTGGTGGTGGCGCTCCCTACACTGTGGACGGAAGTCATTTTCAAACCTGCTATCTGGGCGTTGAACGGTACCGGGAACATGTTGTTGCGCCTGGTGGGGATTCAACCTGCCTCCGGGCACGAGTTGGTGCACTCGGTAGAAGAACTTAAGATGTTGGTAGAAGCCAGTGCCGAGAGCGGCATGATGGCGCGTGATGAGGGGGAAATGTTGCATGCCTTGTTTGATTTTGGGGGCTTGCTCAGTGAGCAAGTGATGATCCCACGCACTGAGGTAATTGCCGTGGATGCGAATGCCTCGTTGCAAGATACTGTCCAGGTAATGCTACAAAGCCCATATACGAAATTCCCTGTTTACGAGGAGAACCTGGACCAAATCATCGGCATTCTACACGCCCGTGACGTGATCGTTGCCATGCAAAATCCTGAGAAGCAGCATTGTACAGCCCGTGACCTGGCGCGCGAAACCTTGTTTGTACCGCGTTCCATTCCGGTTAACCATTTGCTGCGTGAATTTCGTAACCGCCGCCAGCACATTGCCATTGTTTTGGATGAATATGGCGGTACGGCCGGGTTGGTGACGTTGGAAGACCTGGTAGAAGAGATTCTCGGAGAGGTCAGCGGCCCATTTGATGAGGAGACCCCCGAGATTCAAGTGCTGTCTGATGGTCAAATGCTGATTGACGGTCTGACCTTGATTGAGGACGTTAACGATGAACTCGATCTGAACCTTGAAGATCCGAACTACAACACGATTGCAGGGTATCTGCTTGGACGGTTGGAGCGCATCCCTAAAATTGGAGACAGTGTTGATGTCAATGGTGTCCACCTGGAAGTCAAGGAAATGGACGGGTTACGCATTTCGAAGGTGTTGTTACGTCGCCTGGATACATGAATAAACCACCGCGCAGCATCCGCACCGAGGCAATTGTCCTGACGCATAAAGATTACGGAGAAACAGATCGCCTGCTGCGATTGTATACCCTGCATCTGGGCAAGGTGCAGGTCTTGGCAAAGGGTGTACGCAAGATTACCTCGCGTAAAGCCGGGCACCTGGAGCCCTTTATGCGTACACATATTTTGTTGGCGCGCGGTCGCACGTTTTATATCTTGACCCAGGCAGAAACGTTGGATGCTTACCTGCCGTTGCGCAGCGACCTGGAACGTTTGGGGCAAGCCTCCTACCTCGTAGAGTTGCTCGACCGTTTCACTTATGAAGAGGGGGAGAATGCTTCGTTATATCGTCTTACCCAGCATGCCTTAGAGCGCTTGTCGCGTGGCGAAGCGCCTGCGTTGGTGTTGCGTTACTATGAGTTGCGTTTGTTGGACAGCGTGGGGTTTCGGCCGCAGTTGTTCGAGTGTGTTTTGTGTGGCAAGCAAATCGAACCCGAAGACCAGTTTTTTTCTGTGCAACATGGCGGCATGGTTTGTCCACGTTCACATCCCCCTGATAGTGGCACACTATACCCGGTCTCCGTGGATGCCTTGCGATTTTTACGGCATTTTCAACGTAGCAAGTACGAAGACGCTCGCCGCGCAAACCCTACCCCAGAAGTTTGGCGCGAAATGGAAACGCTCATGGAGCATTACTTGACCTCCCTGTTGGAACGCAGTTTGAACAGCCCGGCTTTTTTACGCAAGGTGAGGAAGTAGGCGGGTGCTCAGGGGTCAGCAGATGCGGCCTCCCATGCCGTCGGGTAGTAAGGGCGGGTTCAAAACCCGCCTTACTTTTCGTCCGCAGAACCTTAACGCAAAGTCGCGAAGACGCCAAGGCCTTTCTATGTCTAGGGCTTTTCAAAGCTCTAATATCTGGCGTGCGCGAGGGCATTGCTCTGACGACCAAGCCGTTGGATATGCGGCGTGACGGTTGCCGGGTAGGCGAGGGCACTGCCCTCATCTACCCTTTTGACCATGCGCATAAAAACTCTAAAAAGCGATATGTCTTAGTTTTGGCTCGGAGACGTGTTTTCTTTGCGCCCTAGCGTCTTTGCGTTGCATCTTCGACGCTGAAAAATCAACACCCCAAATGCGAAGTTGTTTTTGGTCAAGTCATCAGGTGGTTAGGGGGTCGGCGAACGAGGTTATCTACAGTCTACCGTCCACGCTTACTGCAATATTGCGAGCGCAACCAGCCCGATGAGTAGCCCAAGCACGCCCCCGGCGAGGACGTCAGATAGGTAATGTACGCCCATGGCAACACGCGCCAGCGCCACCAATGGCGCCCAGATGGCCAGCAGTACGCCCAACCAAAACGGGCCAATGCCCAGGGCGAGTACTGCCAGCATGACGGCGCGTACTGCATGACCGGAGGGGAAAGAATGGGGGTCTGTGCTGCGGTAAATTTTCCCCCATTCACCTTCTGGACGCCTGCGGCGCACGCGGAATTTGATAATTAGCACCAGCGCGGCAGCCACCACGATGACGGCCAGCAACGTAAGTGCCCACGTGCGCCAGAAGCCAGGGCGCAGAAATGCCAGGAGCGCAAGCCCCAGCCCCCAAAACCACGAGTCCCCGGAATGCGCCAGCAGTGCAGCCAGGGTGTGCAGTTTTCCCGGCTGCTCAGCAATGCGCATACGGGCCGAAATCTCGGCATCGCGTGCCAGTAACGTTTGCAGATTCATGCTCGACGGGCTTCTAGATCGGCGCGAATGATTTCCAGTTGGAAAGGCTTGTCTACATCCATCCCCATTTCAGCATAGGGGCTGATAATGGCCTGGCCGCGAATTTTTAAACGTTTGCACACTCTGTCGAGAGCGGCTTTCAAGGTCAATTGGTGCAAGAGTAGCAACAACAGAGTATCATAGCCGACCAGTGAAGCCTGCTTGAAGACGTTTTTGCGGGCTTCGATGACCCGATCCCAGAAATCGATATTTGTGTGTGCCAGGGCCGGCCGGAAGATGTTGATGTCGCCGCCGCATACCGTGATGTCTTTCAGATGGGTGTATGTGCGCCGGGAAGTGGGATAACGTTTTTCCATCACCTCACGCTGCACGACGGTATAACAGGCATCCACTTTCCCTGGTGTCACCTGCGCGGCCAGCCAATCCACCATTGGCGCTGTGATGGCCGGAATATCGGCAGAAACCACAAACGCCAGGTCGGCCTGGGGATTGCGCTGCAAGAGAAAATCTGACCCGGCCATGATATTCTTTACCATGTGTCCTTGGGGGGGGATGAAGTGCAGCGGTTTTTTGCTGTGAATGGGTGCGTCTTGTGATAGCCCCACAACGATAATGTGATCTACGCTGGCTGCCCCGTTCAGCGCGTCCAGTACCCACTGTATCATCGGCTGCCCGGCGACATCCAACAACGCCTTGGGTTGCCCTTGAGCCTCCTCGTAGAGAGGGGTCTCCGGCTTTGGAACACCACCTGCCAGGACGATTGCATCCATATTAGTTCAACTCCCGAATTTGAGGGCGAATATTCAATTCGTTTAGCATTTCGTTGAGTTCCTCGTGCGTTAAGGGGCGTTTCTTGCCTGAAACAGCGATTAAAGCGGCTTCCATCATATTGGTGCCGAAGGAACGACCTTCCAGTACTGGGGTGGCCGTCAACAGGTATTTCACGCCTGCTTTTTTGAACAGTTCTACATCGTGCTCGGTGGTGGTATTCGTGGCGATGACCTTGCCGTTTAGATGGTCGGGCATGTGACGACGTACGTAGTGGCAGTCGCCGGCAATGACCGAAGCCCACTGATAGTATTTACCCCACTTGGGGATACGTTGCTCTTGCTTCTCACCGGTGGGGTAGATCCACTCGAAGGGCAGGTAGCCCACAATCGGGGCGATCACGGCGGCAAATTTGCGCACCGTTTCCAGGTTGCGGAAAGGAATGCCAATGCCCAGCCCGAACATCAAGTCGCCGAAGACGCACTCGTACCCGGCCTTGACGAAAGAAGAGGCCATGCCCCAGCGGTCTGAACCTGTGGTAACAAAAGCCCGCCGTCCAACCTGGTTGAGGTAATCGCCAATTTCGGCCTCCAGCGCTTCGGCGATGCGATATTCCAGGGTGTTTTTCAAGCCTGCGCCATCCACTACCGGGGTGTTTTTGACGTCTTTGATCATTTTCCACACCGGACGCAGGGGGTAAAAGGTGGTGTCCACCATGATGCCCAGGTCTGCACCGCCGACTCCAAAGGCGTCTACTTGCCCGTCCAATTCGCGAAACAGTTCAGCGGCTTTTTTCATGTCGCCATCGGTACCGATGCGTTCGATGCGCACCTGTTCACCCAGTAGGGTGACTTCGACAGCCTTATCGCGCTTGGATGAACCAATGCTGATGCTTACGGCACGTTTCATAAAACAAGCCCTCCAAAAAAATGAATTGTGAGTATCGTATCTTGGGATGGTTCACTTTCCGTCGGAAATAGATTTACACTTTTGTACTGGTGTAACCCCCCTCCCCCAAATTGGGGGAGGCCAGGGGTGGGGGCATCTTTCCCCCTTTCCCTGAGGGATGGGGAATGAAGGGGGGATGGGCGAGAGCACATCAATTGATTGTAAATGTTTACAGTATCATCTCAAAAATAAGGGGAAACGTCCCGCGAAGTACCCGTAGGGTGAAGGTTTCCTCGAAAAACTGGTTGTGTCGCTCAAACCTTCGGGACGGTGTGCCCTCATCCCCAGAATATTGAGAAGTCGCCATGAAAAATGATTTTCACCACCAGACATGAAAATCTATTT
>DYKW01000062.1:6325-9360 GCA_020722405.1 Anaerolinea thermophila | reverse complement strand
ATTTTCACCACCAGACATGAAAATCTATTTTCAGATCAGATACCATCGCTGCACAAGAAAAGGGACTGGCCTTGGCCAGTCCCTTTTGGTTTGTACGAAACGCACCTTACTACCGGAGCACACTCGGCAAGAAGATGACGTTCGGAGGAACGATGTAGGTACTCGCCGAGAACGGTACGGAGCCGGTGCTGCCGGTGGCTGTACCGCTGGCGGTCAAGGTGCTCCACCATAGGCTGATGTCATCCACACTGACCCTGAAGTCCAGCGTGATGCTTGCGCCTGGTGCCAGTGTCCCCGTCCACGTGACCTTGTTGGCAGTGCTGTTGTAGGAGAAGCCACTGATTAATGCCAGGTCATAGAACGAAGTACCGGACGGAATCGGCACGTCTACGGTTACCACATCCACGGCATCGCCTTCGTTGCTCACCACAACCTGATAATCAACAAGGTCACCGGTCATGGCTTGCGCCGGGGCGGTCATGGTAGCCGTGATGCTGGGGGCACCAATATGGGTGACCGCGCTGGCTTCCACCGACGCTTCACTCATCGTGCCATGCTCGGCCATGAAAGTAGCCGTGTTGGTGATGTAATCCCCGGCGTTGACGCTGGTGGAGATACCCACCGTTACGGTGATGGTTGCCGAGGGGGCGTAGATGGGCGCCGTGGTACCGGGCAAACTAACGTCATCCAAGAAGAAGATGAAGTACGAGTTGCCGGTGCCATGCCACGCCACCTGCACCGTTTGACCGGCATAGGCTGACATATCCACAGAGACTTCATGATACGGCGGCAAGTTAGCGCAATCCCACGTCCAGGGTTCGCCGTCGTTCATCATATCCCACAGCGTGCCCACTTGGTTGCCGTTCTCATCGAAGAGCACCAATTGCATGTTGTAGGGATAGGGCCAGGGATCGCAGTTGCTGGGATCATCTACACTGGTGGCCCAGAAGGTGAGCGTGTAAGGCCCGCTGGCATTGACATCGAAGGCCGGCCCATACAGCCAGTCATCCCAATCGGGGCCAGAATCCCACCACAGCGCAGCCACGTTGGGGTCGCTGTGCCCGCCACCAATGCCAGTAGCATTGTATACCTGCCAGGCTTCGCCGCCGGTGAAGTCCACCACATCCCAACCGGCCGGGAAGGCCAGTGAGGCATCGAAGTCTTCATCCGCTGCGGGGTAGGCAACCGAACCCAACGGCAGGGTACCGGAGTACACCACGCTGTTGCTCCCGGGATCGTAGGTGGCCGAGGGATATACATCCATAAAGATAGGCGTACAACCGGTGTTGTTCGCTGTCAGCGAAACATCGTCAATGTACCAGAACCAATCCCACCCTGGGGTGGCAAAGTGCCAGCGTAAGATAACTACGTTGCCGGTGTAAGCGTCCAAGGCGTAGGTATAGGTCGTTCCACCAGACGGTTCATCGGTGGTTCGATAGTGGAAGTTGGTCCAGGTAGCACCGCCATTGGTGGAGATATCCACCCAGGCATCGCCATTGCCGAGGTAGTCTTGGAAGTTGCTATCGAAGACCAAAGTGGCCGTGGTAGCGTTTGTAAGGTCAATGGAGGGTGACCACAATTCGGTGTCCAAACCGGTGCCAAAGGCATCCGCGTCTGCTCCGGCAGCCTGACCATTGTTACCGGGGGTGATGTTGCTACGGCCCCAGAAGGTATTGGTGTTCCAGCCGGCGCCGGAATTGACCACTACCTGCCAGCCGGCCGGCGGCCAGGTACCTTCGAAACCTTCGTTCAGACCACAGTACACCGTCGTATCGTACATCCACAGGTTATCGGTCACGGTGATGAATTCCGTGCCGCTCGGGATGGGATCGCTGAGATGGAAGACGGCCGCCGGATCGTTCAGGTTGTACAGATTCAGCGTGTAGTTGAGTTCGTTGCCGGGGAAGGCGGTCTCCAGGTCAACCGATTTCTGCAGGAAGGCACTCTCGGGCAGACGCTCGATGGTGATGGGAATCTGCACCATGATGGGCGCTTCCGGCGTGCCAACGGCCAGAACACCCTTGTAGGTGGCCGGCTCGGTGACGCCCTGGTAGTTGACGGTGAAGGTCACGGTCTGCCCCGCAGCGATGCCGCCGCTCGGCAAACCGCTGATGGAGAAGCCATCGCCTTGTGCCACGGTCAACGTCATGTTGAAGTCACCTGCCGGGCCAGACCAGTTGTTGATGCCTACCAGCCAGATGCCATCTTCGGGTTGTGAGATGAAGACGTTCTCATTGGCCGTACCACCGGTAGAAGCGCCACGCTGTTCACAAGAGTCGCCCATCGGACCGCAGTAGAACACGTACAGGTCAATGTCGCTGATGGAACCGCTAGAAGTGGTAGCATCGATGTACAGTGCACCCGTAGTTGTAAAGGCATACGTCCACTCGATGGTGTTGCTGCTTACGTAGTCAATTGGCTCGTTGGTAAACACCGTGGGTGCAAACGGGCCAACCGCGTCGGCAACCACACCATTGACGGGCAAGGTGGCTTCGAAGGAGGCCACGCCGACTTCGCCGCTATCCTGATAGGTCTGAATAGCGAAGGCAGCCGGTGCCGTTTGCAGTGTGCCGAGGGTCTTGGTAAAGACGACATCGAATTTATCACCCTCGAACAGCACGTTGTGCTGCAAGAACATGTGCAACCCGTCTTGCAACGGCGCCACCACCCAGTCTTCATTTGTACCGCTGGAGGTATCGAAAAGCCAGACACCGCCACCGACATTGGTATTGGGGCTCTTGGCTACTGTATCCAGCGTGTAGGGGCCGAAGTAAGAGGGCCACGGGAAGTCCAACAAGTAGGAACCTAGCGAGGAGGGTGTCGGGCCGAGCACGATGGTATCGATGTCGGTGTGCGGCGCGGCGTCTGCCCATTCATCCTTGACCAAAATCTGGGTGCCAGGAGCATAAGGCGTAACCACATCTGCCACCACGACATTGTCGATGTGCCAGTACCAGGCCCAACCGCTTGCCATGTAACGCCAACGGATAATCACCGCAGATTGGCCGGCAAAGGCGCTCAAGTCCACACTTTCC